>SWDS01000008.1:257876-275255 GCA_005116745.1 Nitrospira sp.
AGAAAGCGCTATTCCCTAAAGGCTGCATACCCAACATTTGACATTATCTCGTTGTTCTCTCCCGTAAGGTGGATGACGCCTCGCATCGCTATCGATGTAAGGCGCTTCAGGTGCGAGGAATTGGAGTCATCTGATATAAGGCACTGAAGGAGCTGAAACAGCAGGAGAGCGGAAGGTGAGGACCGAGCTCGTCCACTACGCTTTCTTGAGGTAAGCTCGTAGGTCTATCTCAGGGACTCTTTCCAGCTAGAGATCTGAACGTGCCACGCCCAGAAGGGCGTGGCATAGCTATCGTGTTACGTTGGTTATGGCATCACTGGCCCGTCAGCCCTGTAGGAGTCGTGGGGGATGAGAGAGACTTCAGAGCAGAGTACTCATAGGCTGCAGTGTCTGGAGCTCCATCCGGGACTGAAGGCACCCCAGATGTTGTGCCACGGTTGATTGCAGCACTTCCAGATGCAAGTCGAAAGTCGTTTGCCGATGCGTTAACAATGCCTAGGCTGCTAATCTTTTCGAAATTATTCGTGAAGGTCGCTCCAGCCACACTGGATCTAGCCTTCACGTTTAGAAGAGTCGTGCTTATGTTGTGATCGATGGTCAGTTTAGAGGCCTTCAGCTGATAGAAATAGATCATCCCACTCTGGGCACCATTCGACATATTATTCTTGATGTTTGCTGTGTTGATCGTTGTAGACAATAGAATATGTCCAACTGGAGTTCCCGTAGGGCTCTTGCCGGACAGTGTATTGTGATAAATGCTTAGGTTCGTCATTGTTCCACCGTAGGCATGAATGGGGTAGCCTCGGTTCGAATCATAAATAACGTTTCGCCGTATCGTCGCATTTGAGGCATTCGAGATATAGATTCCATGGTCGTGCCTAGGCATAATTGCCACGCACCCACTTTCACCGGTTCGTCGCCTCCCAATACTATAGATGCGATTATGCTCAACCAGCACTCCAGAAACGTCCCTAATGACTACACCAGAATAGGTGGCCGTAGAATTTGTACAGGCTGCCCGGCCAATGTGATGGATGGTGTTCGATCGGATGATTGTTCCGCTCCCAGATGATGTAGTGTAAATTCCTACCCCGGCCCCTGAAACTCCACTATTGTTTCCTCCTGAAATATCAAATCCTTGGATGATGTAGTAAGGTTTCTGGACAATAAAACCATAGCCAATTCTGTTACTGGGTACGACGATCGATGCTCCCAAGGGCTTCTCACTCTTGATGGTGATAGGTTGGGAAGCCGTACCAGAAGGCGTAGTTGTCCTGTTATAAATCCACACAACAGTTCCGTCTCCGTCGGTATCCGTGTAAGAGCCAGAACGCACGATGCAGGTATCGCCGGCGCGGATAGGCGCAGCAGCGCACTTTTTAGGATTTCGCCAGGGACTGGTCGATGTACCTGGATTCGAGTCACTCCCCGTTGTCGCTACATAGTATGTGGCGCCCTGGGCCGTGACGGGTTGAAGAAAAGTGACCAAGATATATGTTCCGTACAGAATAGCTAGAATATGGTACGGCAATCTCAAAGGCTTCATTAGCATGAGTTCCTCATATGGATTAGGGGCCTTGACTGTCTCGTATGGAGATCCGTGCTTAATCGGAAAAGCATGTTCCGTGCCAACGATTCGTTCGTGCAAAATATTGAATATATTAATTGAATATTATCTTGAGATTTGCAGCCCTTAAAGGATTGTATGTTTAGACATACAGATAGAGGCTATATTCTCAAGCTCGTCATTTAGAATGAAGCACGTGACTCGTCTTGCTTCTTACTCAAGGAGCTTGGGAGATGTGTGGATGCATCGGTGGGGAAATCTATCGCGAAGGATTATGAGTTGCTAATCTGACATGAGTGAGTGCGAAACTTAGTTCACTGAAGCAATCAAGGAAAGGCTTTGTTTACTTATAGGTCTTTCCATCGGTCAAGGCACGCACTATTTAACGATCCTCTCAAGTAGTTATTGGAATTTTTTACAAGGTGAGGCCCAGCCCACCATGCTGAATGGTCACGCCCATGTGATTGCATCTGAAGGTCGATTTCAGCCCAAGGAAATGCTAGGTTTGAACTGACTCGTGTGTTATCGTAGCTTCCATTGTCTCGAAGAAGTGGGACCCTGTGCTTGTGCTGAGCATGTCTGATGTATCTGTGCACTGAGAATAAACCGATCGTGATCGTCTCACCCACCATGCTGAAAGCCTCACTGGACGTTTGATGATGCAAGAGTGGAAGCCTGCGGGACTTGAGGTTCCGATACTTTCCGTGATCGTCCCCTGTCGCAATGAAAACCGCCACATTGAAGTCAGTGTGCGATCGATCTTAAGCCAAGCGCGCCCTCCAGGGGGAATTGAAGTCATCGTTGCGGATGGCCTGTCTGACGACGGCACCCGAGAGATACTGCAGCGCCTCGCCAAGGAACATCCTGAACTGCGGGTGGTGGATAATCCCCGTCGTGTCACTCCCTGCGCGATGAATGTCGGTATTCTGGAGGCTCGTGGGCAATACATCGCCATTTTGGGGGCGCATTGCGACTATGCCGCTGATTACTTAAAGACCTGTGTTGATCTGCTCGATGAACACCCTGAGGTAGACTGTGCCGGCGGGCCGATCATCAGTGCAGGCAGGAGCCTGTTCGGTAAAGCTGTTGCTGTCGCGATGTCCCATCCTGTAGGGATTGGCAACGCTAGACATCGGCACCCTAACTTCGAAGGCTATGCTGAAGGCGCCTGCTACCCGGTATTTCGCAAAACAGTTTTTGAAACGATTGGGCTCTACGATGAACTGTTGGTGCGTAATCAGGATGATGAGCTCAATTATCGACTCACAAAGCAAGGCGGGAAGGTTTATCTTTCTCCGCGCGCCCGTTCAACGTACTTCGTAAGAGAGACGGTCTCATCGCTCTTTCGCCAGTATTTTGAGTATGGATATTGGCGGGTTGCCGTTATCAAGAAACATCGGATGCCTGCATCGTTTCGCCATCTTGTACCGCTCATCTTTCTGATCGGGCTGGTCGGTTCGCTCACACTCGCCGTGATCGTTCCGGAAGGCTGGCGACCTCTCATGTTGGCGGGGCCCTGTGTCTACGTACTCATCCTTTGCTGCGTCGGGCTTCATCTGTCTCGTCGTGCCGGTTGGAAGATCGGTTTTCTGTTTCCTGTGGCAGCCGCCACGCTGCACATTGCCTACGCGATTGGTTTTATGTGGGGCTTCCTGCAGGGTGCGCAGGCGTCCAATGTGAACCAATCGTCAACCAAAAACACGATGGGTGCCGAATCTCATTGAAGCTGGCCGACCGAGTTTTTCGAAATCCTAGACAGCGCCTGAGTGGTCTGAAACAGTTTGTTCGTTAGGAGGGAAGACGTAATGAGTACTGAATCTGATCATCGTGAACGCAGCAAGATTCAGGTGGCTGTCGTGGGAGCCGGCTATTGGGGGAAAAACCTGGTGCGGAATTTTGCCGGTCTGGGGTCACTTGCCGCCATCTGTGACAATGAGGCCGAACGGTTGGCGTCGTTTGGGACACAGCATCCAGGTGTGAAGCTGGCCCGAGCCTATTCTGAGGTGTTGCGCGACGAGACGATCCAGGCTGTGGCGATTGCCACACCGGCCGAGGGGCATGCTGATTCGGTACGAGAGGCCTTACTGGCTGGTAAAGATGTGTTCGTCGAGAAGCCGCTCTGTCTGTCAGTCCAGGAGGGGGCCGAACTGGTCGCCTTGGCCAAGAAGAATAATCGGATTCTCATGGTGGGGCATCTCCTCTGGTATCATCCGGCGGTGCTGAAACTCAAGGAACTGATCCGGACGGGTGAATTAGGCCGCATCCAATACATCTATTCAAACCGGCTGAATCTGGGTAAGATCCGTCGTGAAGAGAATATCCTTTGGAGCTTTGCGCCCCACGATATCTCCGTCATCTTGGGTCTGCTCAATGAAACTCCCGATGGAGTTCTCGCACAAGGTGGGAACTATCTCCATCAACATATCGCTGACGTGACGATCAGTCTGCTGTCGTTCCCAAGTGGAGTGAAGGCCCATATCTTCGTTTCCTGGCTACATCCCTTCAAGGAACAGAAGCTGATCGTGGTAGGCGACCGAAAGATGGCCGTGTTCGACGATCTGGAAAAAAAGGACAAGCTCTTTCTCTATCCTCATTCCATCGACTGGAAGGACAATCTTCCAATCGCAAACAAAGCGGACGCTCAGGCTGTCGAGCTGGAACAGGGAGAGCCTCTGCGAGCTGAATGCCAGCACTTCCTTGACTGTGTGGCAACGCGCACCAAGCCAAGAACGGACGGGGAGGAAGGGTTGCGGGTATTGTCTGTGCTGCAGCGATGCCAAGAGGCGCTGGAACAGAAGGCCGGTCCGCGCAGGACAACACCTGCCCCAAAGCCAGATAGACCTTACTTTGCCCATGAATCGGCCTTCGTTGATGAAGCTGTGGAAATAGGCGAGGGAACGAGTATTTGGCATACGTCGCATATCCTCAAAGGATCGCGCATCGGGATGAACTGCAAGATCGGACAGAATGTCGTCGTGGGTCCCCGTGTCACGGTGGGCAATGGAGTCAAAATTCAGAACAATGTGTCTGTGTATGAAGGTGTCACACTTGAAGACTACGTCTTCTGCGGGCCATCAATGGTTTTTACTAACGTGTTTAATCCGCGGAGCGAGATTCCGCGCATGAACGAACTACGGCAGACGCTTGTGAAGCGAGGAACCACACTGGGCGCCAATTCAACCATCCTATGCGGGATTACAATCGGGCGATATGCGTTCGTCGGCGCAGGAACGGTTGTGACCAAGGACGTGCCGGATCACGCACTCGTCGTAGGCAATCCAGGCCGGGTAACGGGTTGGATGTGTCTCTGCGGGGTAAAGCTCCGCGTCACGGGTAAGAAAGCTGCCTGTCCGACCTGTGGGCAGCAATACCGGGCCGAACGTACAGGGATGACGGTAGTTTAGAAAAGGAGATCTTCATGGGGGTTCCATTACTTGATTTGAAGGCACATCACGAGCCGCTCCACCAGGAAATCATGGCGGCGCTGGAGCAGACGTTCCGGAGTCAAGCCTTTATTCTTGGCCCGGATGTCGGTAAGTTGGAGGAACGAGTCGCTGCCTATTGCCAGACGGCGTATGCTATCGGCCTGAGCTCTGGGACCGACGCTCTGCTGGTTGCTCTCATGGCTCTCGGTATCGGCCCCGGTGATGAGGTCATTACAACGCCTTATTCGTTCTTTGCCACGGCCGGGGCGGTCGTGCGACTGGGCGCTAAACCCGTGCTGGTAGACATTGATCCCGTCACCTATAACCTCGATCCCACGAAAATTAAGTCGGCGCTGACGGCCAACAGCAAGGCGATTATTCCGGTCCATCTTTACGGACAATGCGCTGATATGGCTCCAATTATGGATGTGGCCAAGCAGCACAATCTGAGCGTCATCGAGGATGCGGCTCAAGCCATTGGTTCAGAATACGGGGACGGGCGCCGAGCCTGCAGCATTGGAACCATCGGCTGCCTGTCGTTTTTTCCGAGTAAGAATCTCGGATGTTTGGGTGATGGTGGGATGGCCGTGACCAACGATCCTGATCTTGCAGAGCGGATGCGAGTTCTACGCGTGCATGGGAGCAAGCCTAAGTACTATCACAAGCGAATTGGCGGGAATTTCAGGCTTGATACGATCCAGGCCGCGGTTCTGAACGTCAAGCTCAATTATCTCGATGGGTGGACCAAAAGACGGCAGGAGAATGCCACTCGGTACGAGACGCTGTTTAAACAGAGCGGCCTCGTGCAGAAGGGGAAGGTCAAACTGCCGGAGCCTGTCTACCGCAACGCTGGTGCGAAGCACTACCACATCTATAACCAGTTTGTGCTTAGGGTTGAGCAGCGAGATGCTCTGATGACCCATTTGAAACAGCAAGGAATCGGCGCAGAAATCTACTACCCAGTCCCATTCCATCTGCAAGAGTGTTTTCTCTCATTAGGTTACCGTGAAGGAGACTTCCCGGAATCGGAGCGTGCAGCCAAGGAAACTCTCGCGATTCCCATCTATCCCGAGCTGACGGCGCAACAACAGACCGAGGTGGTTGAGGCGATTGCTGCATTTTATAGATAGTTGCAAATAATTGCTTCCCAGACAAGGGGGAAGGTGTCGGCGGCAAGAGGTTTACACACTCGAGGAGGTGGTTCGATTTCGAGGGGAGTATGCCAGGTACGTTCTTCAATCAACTCACGGCGGTCGAGTGGTATCTTCTAGGACAGGTGACTGTTAGGAAGCGCTAAGCCCTGCTGGCGCGACTGGTCCACTCTTATCTGAATCGCCATTTCCATAGTTTCTGGGAAATGAACACCCGTTCATATTCACGTTGAGACGCGTGTGAATGTCGAACAGGGATTCCCCCTCGACACGGTTCGTCCCATCAAGATCTGCTGCGCCATGGGGAAATTCCCCGGTCCTTGGGTCCCAGAGCGGAATCGAAGTCAGTACGCCGTTGATGTATCGATAGAGGATGTTCGCGCCAATATCAGTTCCACCTGTCCCGGCGCCTTTTACCGCAGCACCAGCAGGTACCCAAACTTTACAGGTCCCTAGCCCTGGGTCAGAGGTGGAGGTATTGGTCCAGCTCGATGGAAGCGCCGGATAGAAGGCGACTCGGTTGCGAGAAGAAAGAACTTTGTTTCCGCTCCAGATGTTGAATCCCTTGATTGAAATCCCTGGGCCGTACATTCCGGCGACCAGGGCATTGGTGATCGTAATGGAGTTGTCATCCGCTGAGGTGCCCTTGGCGATATTATCGTCGGTCGTAATGCCTGCTATACCCGCTCCCTCATTCAAAATAGTCACATGATCGATGACGATGTTTACTCCGTCTGACACTCTCATGGCGGTTCCAAACGCATAGTCAAACCCAATGTAGGTGTCGCGTACTGTGATATGCTGGGGGGTGTGATTTGCATCGGCTACGTTTCTGGAATTTATATATATCCCGTTACCCCCGCCGCACTTGTAACAGATTGACCCCAGGACCTTTGATCCGCTCATAAGAGTATTGCGACCGTAGGTGGCATTCATCTCATTCAGGTACATCGCGTTCGTGGTGCCGTCTGCTATCACATTTTCCTGAGTGCAATCACGGCATGGATACATGGCGACGGCAGCATCTCCTCTGCCTAAGTTTCCCGCATTGGATGAAAATCCACCCAAGATCTTCCCACCTCGAGGGTTGCAGTAGATCCGTCTAGCCGTCACATTCGTGGATTGCCATGTCTCGACACAGTGGCGATGGAACACATACCCTTCGCTATCCTCAATCAACACATTCGATGAATTTTCAATTGCAAACATATGTGTATTGTTATAGCGGTTCGGGTTTCTACCGACGAGATTTTTGAGGGTGATGTGATCGTTGTGGTTCGTATAAAATGGGTATCCCTGTTTGACTCCGCTCACATCGGCTGATCGTGCATAGAGCCCATCCACTATAATGTAGGCGCTATCAACAATGTTGACGGCCTTGCCTGATCCGTCATCATTGATCTTGGCTTGTCGTTGATTTTCGGCGCGAATAATCAGCTCGTTTCCCGCTATGCATGCCACCTTGGTGATCGAGAGCTTTCCCGTGCTTGTGCCGTCTCCGTAGGTGCCGTTGCGTAGGATCAACGTGTCTCCGCAACTTGCGCGGGCGGGGTCGATAGCATAGGCGAAGCTGAGCCAGGGCTTCGCTTCGGTACCGGGATTGGTGTCGGATCCTGTAGGTGAAATGTAATAGGTGGCACTCTGAGCAGGGAGTGCATGTACCCACACGGTCAAGAGGACGGTCAACCACAGGACATCTCGAAGCATGATCATGACATCCTCATCTTAATCAGGGCTACATCCACAAAATCTTTTAAAGATTCGTCGAGGTTGGAGCATAATCTATGCCGCACCGATGTAGCTTCATTGAATCTCAGCAACTTCGCTATTAACCGATAACATCCTTCAGGGAGATAACTAAACAACATCAAATAGCGATATAGTGCTGCTCCTGCTATCCTGCTCCCCTTGAAATTGAGACCACCTCTACGACATGGTCCTGAGTGGACCGAGGAGGTGGAGATGGCATCAGAATCAGTAGATCCGATTGAACGATGGACGGCCAAACGGCGGATGACCTTGGTGGTCAGTATTCTCAAGGGCGAGGCCTCCGTGGCGGAAGCGGCCCGGAAGCACGGGCTGACCGTCGCTGAGGTGGAGGACTGGCGGGAGAAGTTTCTGTTGGGGGCCGAGAACGCGCTGCGGGGTCGGCCCCGGGATGAAGAGGCCCTGAAAGACGAGCAGATCAAGAAGCTCAAGCAGAAGATTGGGGACTTGGTGATCGACAACGACATTTTACGGGAGGCCTTGAAACCGTACCCTTTAGACCGGAAGACATCCGACGCGTGAGAGCCACGTTGCCGGGTGTCTCGGAACGGCGAAGTTGTCGGGTCTTGGCGGTCGGGCGCGCGAGCCTGCACCGTGCGTCCTTGGGGCCTCGCCGCTCTGTGGCCGTGGACCCGCCGTGGATCGAACCGCTCCAGCAGTTGATTCAGCAGCATCCCACCTTCGGCTATCGGCATCTCTGGGCTGTGCTGCGTGGTCAGACGCCCTGCCGCGTGAATAAAAAAGCGGTGTATCGCGTGCTGCGGCAGAAACGGTGGTTGGTGCATCAGCGGTTGTGTACCCCGCGGCCGCGAGTACAGGGCTGGGTGAGTCGCGCCAGTCGCAGTGATGAACGGTGGGCCATGGACGTGACGCATATCGCCTGTGGGCAAGACGGCTGGGCACACCTCGCCGCGGTCATTGATTGTCATGATCGGGAAATCGTGGGCTATGAATTCGCGTTACGGAGTCGGGCGAAGGAAGCTGAGCGCGCTGTCGAAGCCGCTTGCCTGCAGCGCTTCGGGACACTCAGGCCTACGAACGCGCCGGTCTTACGCAGCGATAACGGGCTGATTTTCCAGAGTCGTCGGTTTCGCCAGGCTTGTCGAGACTATCGGCTGCAGCAGGAGTTCATTACGCCCTATACGCCGGAACAAAATGGGATGATTGAGCGGTTCTTTCGGAGTCTGAAAGAAGAGTGCGTCTGGCAGCACACGTTCCAGACGTTTGAGGAGGCGCGGCGGATCATTCGGGACTGGGTTCACTGGTACAACGAAAGCCGGCCCCATAGCGCCCTGGGGTATCGGAGCCCGACCCAATACCGGGCGCAACAGTCAACTCAGGTGGCTTGATTTTAGGGGAGCACTACACTGCCACAATAAGCGAATGAACAGAAAAGTGCATTGAAGTTCTTATGTGTCCCTGAATTCAAGTCATTGAGATTGACATTTTCTTTCCTCCGACACCGGCGGGTTCATCAAGTTCATATGGACTTCCCCTTCGATGTAGGGCTACAAGTTCTGGCTGTGGAGCTGGTGCGTGGATATCTATGTGGCCTCGTGGGGAACCTGTGTTTGGAGAGCACGAATGCTCACCAGGGCCGGGCCCTCGTCAGCAACGCGGTCTCAAAGGGCCAGTCCTGCTGGCAGGGTATCCGACGCCGGTCTGACCGGTCATGCCATCAACTCCTGAGCCCTACACTCAGTCGTGCCGTAGCACACTCGTGCTTCCGCCCTGGCCCAGGGGCTCCCTCCGGCGTGAAATTAGGGACAGCCAGTGGCCCGCTATACCCCTAGGATGCGAGCTGGCTCGGTTACCAGGGTGACCACCGTTCCCGCAGTTTTGCCCGGACATAGGCGGCTAACCGTGCGTGCCTCAGTCGTCACGCTCGTAGCGTCTACTGGCGCCCCCGCTGCACATCGACTGGGTACCTAAGTTGGCATAGCCGTCGTCCGGATCGGTGTTACGTCGAACTTCGCGACTGACGGTGCTCGGATCTCGTCCGTTCGCTGGGCAACCTCAAAGGCGTTAGCAGTAGGCGAAGGAGTCCAGCCAGCGGTGTTCTTGCATCACTCAGAGGCTCAACTGTACTGCACGGAGTATGACTTTCCTCGCTCGCTGTAGCCTTATGGGACCGACTTTATGAGTATCCCTCATAGCTCCCCCACAACCTCGATATCCATGATGGTCATAGAGGTCAGAATGGTTCCCCCTCAACCTGTCGGGAGGGGTTTAAGCGGGGTTGGAGTAATTAATCGCTCCATCGGTAGTTTGGTAATATTGTGCCTGTCTGATCGGGGTGATATTTTCCGGTGGAAATTATAAAAGTCTAATTCAATATTCTCTAATAGCCTTGAGCTTTCTAATGTTGTAGAATTGATACTCGTTTGATTCTTTGGACATTTTCTTGGATGGATACAGCTTCATGGCCCCTCCAATGGTGGGTTGTGCTTTTCTGGAATTATGGGAAAGTAGGGCTCTGAGGCGGGCATGTTCGTTAGCTGAAGAGGAGATCTGTGGATGAAAGAATTCTTGCCTTTTCATAGATCTGATGTTGGCGAAGAAGAAGTATCAGAAGTGGTGGATGTGCTTCGCTCCGGGTGGTTGACGACGGGTCCCAAGGTGCGGGAATTTGAGCGGGAATTTGCTGCAATGGTCGGAGCCGAGCATGCTGTTGCAGTTAATTCCTGTACGGCCGCCCTCCATCTTGCCCTTGAAGCAGCTGGTGTGAGCGAGGGAGATGAAGTACTGGTCCCGACGATGACCTTTGCCGCAACGGCTGAGGTGGTGACCTACTTCAAAGCACGACCAGTTCTGATTGATTGCCTGCCGGACACGCTGAATCTAAACACGGATCTTATCCAACAGGCCATCACAGATAAAACGAAAGCGATCATCCCCGTCCATTTTGCTGGACATCCGTGCGACCTGAAACCCATTCACACGATCGCACAGGCTCATAATTTACACGTGATCGAAGATGCTGCCCATGCTTTGCCGACACGATATCATGGTAAAATGATCGGGGGAATCTCCGATGCTACGTGTTTTTCGTTCTACGCAACGAAGAATATTACCACCGGCGAAGGCGGAATGGTTACTACTAATAACGCCGAGTGGGCTACTCGCATGCGGATGATGAGTTTGCACGGTCTCAGTCGGGATGCGTGGAATCGCTACTCTGCGCAAGGTTCGTGGTATTACGAAATACTCTCGCCTGGTTTTAAGTACAATCTGACTGATATTGCCGCGGCGCTTGGTTTGGCCCAACTGAAGAAGTGTGAACGTTTTTGGAAAGGGCGTGAGCATTATGCCGCTCTCTATCAGGAAGGTTTCCAAGATCTTCCCGAGATTACGTGTCCTCCAACCACTCCTGATGTACAGCACGCATGGCATTTGTATGTCATCCAATTGAATGTGGATTGTTTGCAGATCAGTCGCGATGAATTTATCCGTCAACTGCAGCAAGCCGGTATAGGCTGCAGCGTGCATTTTATTCCCCTCCATTTGCATCCCTATCATCGGGATAGGGGGGGCTATCGACCAGAAGATTTCCCTGTTGCTAGTGCGGCGTTCCAACGAATCGTTTCATTGCCGCTGTACTCTAAGATGACGGAAGAAGAGGTCAATCGAGTGATTGAGACTGTTCATGATCTTGTTAAAAGGAATCGACGGTGATGAAGCGCACGTTTGATATCTGCATGGCCACCCTAGGGCTGGTTCTGACAGCGCCGCTGCTGGCAATCATCTCCGTGTTGATCAAGCTGGACTCTCAGGGCCCGGTGATCTTTCGTCAAGTTCGCGTAGGGCAGGGATTTCGTCCGTTTGCGATACTGAAATTCAGGACCATGGCGGTGGATGCTTCTGGTACCGGCTTGCCTCTCACCATTGGCCAAGATTCTCGCATAACGAGAATCGGTCGAATTTTACGGAAATGCAAGCTGGATGAATTGCCCCAGCTGTGGAATGTTCTCATCGGTGACATGAGCTTTGTCGGCCCAAGACCGGAAGTCCCGCGTTATGTTGAGCGCCTGCGATCTGAGTTTTCCGAGGTGCTCACGGTTCGCCCAGGGATTACAGACTTAGCCTCGTTGAGGTACATCGATGAGGCGTCGATCCTCGCGTATTCCTCGAATCCAGAAGAAGAGTATCAGCTCAAAGTTCTTCCAGAAAAGATCCGGTTGGCAAAATTCTATATCCGCCATATGTCTTTGCAGCTCGATGTCGCCATTGTCATGCAAACGTTGCTGCATATTGCTAGGATTCCAGTAGTAGTCTTCACACTTCCTGCGCTAAAAGCCGTTGTTGATCCTCCCTCGGCCTCTGCTTGGACGAGCCTGTCGTCCTTTCTTGTGAGGTGGCGGAAGCCAATTATTGTAGTTCTTGATGTGCTCTTGATAATCCTGGCAAACTATTTTGCATTTGCTCTGAGATATGATGGTAGCATCCCCGAGGGGGAGCTTCACACCTTCGAACAAACAGTACTCGCGTTGGTTGCCATTAGAGGAGTGGCGTTTGCCTTGTTTGGCCTGAACGAAGGTTTGTGGAGGTATACGAGTATTTGGGATCTTCAGAACATTATTGGGGGAGTCTTAATAAGTACGGTTGTATTTTATGGTTGGGTTCATGGGGTGATGGGGATCTCTAGTTACCCGCGCTCTATATTCGCCATAGATGTGATCCTGCTCATTGGGTTTCTTGCCGGGGTGAGATTGCCCGCCAGAGTCCTTCGTGATAAGCCAATTTTTCAGAAAAAACGGAAGGTTCTGATCATCGGTGCCGGAGATTCAGGAGAACGAGTCGTGCGGGAGATGAAAACTCGTACGGAATTTAACTGTCAGCCGATCGGAATTGTTGATGATAACGTGGGGCTTCTTAATCAACGCATCCATGGTGTCAGAGTATTGGGTACAGTGCAGGATCTTCCTAAACTTGTAGAAGGGCTCAAGCCAGAGGTGGTTGTGGTTGCGGAACCAAATGTGGCTCCTGAGTTCCTTCGAGACCTCGTTATCAAATTGGAGCCGTATAATATTTCGATCAAGACACTGCCCGCCAAAGAGGAGCTTCTTGCAGATCAAAGTGCTGTCAGTCAGATACGTAATGTTTCGATCCCAGACCTTCTGTCACGGGCACCCATTAGTCTGGACAATGAAGCTACGAGACAGATGGTTAGAGGCAAATGCGTCTTGATTACCGGTGCCGGCGGATCGATTGGTTCGGAATTGGCTCGTCAAATTACCCTCTTCGAGCCGAAAGTACTCTTGCTCTATGAACGTCATGAGAACAGTTTGTACAATATTCATAAGGAATTAGATGATAAGAGACTTCCGTTTTCTGTTGTTCCGCTGATCGGCGATGTGACCGATGCCCAGCGACTCTGTACCGTGCTGGAACAGTATAAACCACAGATCTTGTTCCATGCGGCAGCGCACAAGCATGTGCCTCTTGTGGAGATGAATCCCCTGGAGGCTGTGAAGAACAACTGCATCGGTACACGCGTCACCGCTGAAGCTGCGAGCCTCTACGGGGTCGAAAAGTTCGTGCATATTTCGACCGATAAAGCGGTCAATCCATCGAGCGTAATGGGAGCTACTAAACGAGTAGCTGAACTTATTATCCAGGACATTGCGAGGAGTAGTCGGACCCGCTTCCTTCTTGTACGATTTGGCAATGTTCTTGGCAGTAGTGGCAGTGTGTTGTTGCGCTTTCAGGAGCAAATCAGGGCTGGTGGACCCGTCACTGTTACACACCCGGAGATCCGACGATACTTCATGCTGATCCCCGAAGCGGTTCAATTGGTGCTCCAGGCGGCAACTATTGGCGAACAAGGCCACATATATATTTTGGACATGGGGGAGCAAATCAAAGTTCTTGATATTGCTCGGAGTCTCATTCGACTGTCCGGGCTCAATCCGGGGAAGGATATTCCAATTCGATTCGTCGGACTACGTCCTGGGGAAAAGCTGTATGAGGAATTAGTCGGTGAAGGAGAGGTTGCGGTGCGATCTTCCTTGGATAAGATCTTGCAGATTCGGACGATAAGCCATCTTGACTTCGAAGAGTTTCGTGAAAAGCTGTCTGGATTAGAGGCGGCAAGCTATGGCGATGAAGTCGGCGTGTTGCTTGAACGGCTTAAGGAGATCGTTCCGATGTTCCAAACCTGCGTTTCGGATCCGGAGTCTTCGACGGTCCCGGCTAGTTCCCTGTAAGCCTAGATCTGTGTTGGCGATCCTGCTGGTGCGCCTTTTCTATATCTAAGTCTCGGTATGCAGTAGTGTGAGCAGTTCGGAGGGTGCGTATGCAATATCCTGAGTCAACAGCCTCTGTAGAACAAACAGGAATGACCACAGTTCACGAGTATATCCGCATCGCATTGCGCAACAAATGGGTCATCGCAGGCGCGATAGCCATGTCTTTGACATTGGCCTGGGGGTACTACCTGCTTGCGACGAAGTATTTTCAGTCACAGACGATGATTGTGGCGGAACAACACGGGTCGATTGACAACCTTATCGATAAAGACGGAGACGCAGGAGGCAGTTTTGAACAGCGTCTTTTCCTTATCCAGCGGCAAATCATCAATAGAGATTTCTTGCAGGGAATTGCAAAAGAATTTAGCCTGTTCCCAAGTGAACTCAATGAGACACAACAGCGTGGAGCGCTCATCGAATTAATGAATAGTACGAGGGTTGAGCGGGTCAAGATGGATCCAGCGGTGGCCCTCTCTCCGCAGAGTTTAGTTGAAGGCTTTATGGTGTCTTTCCTGCATGAGAATCCGACAACCGCCATGCAGGTGACAGCTCGAATCGCCGACAAATTCATTGAGGAGAACAACAGGGAGCGTGAGAAGAAGGTTGAGGGCACGGGCGAATTTCTTGAAGAAGAACTGCGATTGATGAAACGTGAGCTAGAGAAGAGAGAAGAAAATATCAGTAGCTTTAAGAAATCTCACCTGGGCAATCTTCCCCAGCAGGCAGATACCAACCTTCGGGCCTTGGATCGAGTAGAGGCAGAGATCTTTACTACTAGTGAGAGTCTTCAACGTCAATCTGACAAACTTGGCACACTGAATCAAGAAGTTCATCTGTACCGTACGACTGGACAGTCGGGATTTAGAAGTGGGACGACTCGCTTGATGGAACCCGATCCACTGTTTCGGCATCTCAAGGAACTCCGAGAAAAACTAGTTAAACTCAGAGCTGAATTTTGGGATGGATATCCGGAGATCATCCTAACGAAGGAAGAAATTCGGCAAACCGAAGAGGAGTTAAACAATGTGTATGGTCCGGATGCGCTCCGGGCAGACAAAACGACGCCGCTGGACCCGGTCCTTCAGGATTTGTTGAAGCAGCAAAGCGAAGCACGAACCGAGATCGCTCTTCTCCGACAACGACTTGACCAACTACGCACTACCAAGAGAGATCTTGAAAGGCGTCTCGATAGGTCGCCTGCTGTTGAACAGGAGTTGCTCGTTCTCGAACGTGACTACGGCAATCTGAAGAACAATTACGCGATGTTGCTTGACAAGCGATTGCATACGCGGGTCGAAGAAAACATCGGAAAACGGCAGAAGGGTGGAAAGTACCGTATACTAGACCGTGCCAATTTTCCAACAGATCCAGCCATTCCAAACAAGGCAAGGGTTTTGGTGTTAGGATTCCTGTTTGGATGTGTTGTGGGAGCAGGGCTGTCGATCCTACGTGAACACCTCACCCCTCAGTTCCGAAGCGCAGAAGATGTAGAATTTCTGCTCGCAGGTCCTCGATTGTTGGCCGCCATTCCTGATTTTTCATTTCTGTGGCGTACGGCCAGTGCTCCAGGGTATTTTCAGGCTTCTGCTCCGCCAAGGACTTTGTCAGGGATGACGGTGAGATCGCAGTCAGAGATCGTACCGAGCAGACAACCGATAGCCGAGCGGTCGGGTTTGCATGAGATCGACCGGAGATTTGTTGCGAAGATGTTTCCTCGTTCCATGGCTGCTGAGCAGTATCGTGTGGCTGCGGCAAGATTGCAGTTGCTCAATATGACCGGAGCGCCGATGGTTGTTGCTGTAACGAGTGCGATTAAGGGCGAAGGGAAAACAACGACTGTCATTAACCTTGGCTATACACTGTCGCGAGATTTTGGTCGGCGTGTACTCGTATTGGATTGTGACTTTGTATATCCCGAATTAAGGGCTTTCCTTGAATCACCGTTACGATATGGGCTTATTGATTGTCTAAGAAGTGACATTCCTGTTCAGCAAGCTATGAGTGCGTTCACCGATGTTCCATGTTGGATTATGCCGGCCGGCGAATCTGTAGTTGACTCGAACGACCTATTAAGAGCCGGTCAACTCAGTCGTGTCTTGTCACAGTTGCGAGGGGAGTTTGACTATATTCTCATAAATGCCCCACCAATTCTCCCAGTAGCCACGATGAATGTGCTAGAAAGTCATTGCGATTTTCTCCTTCTTGTCGTAAGAGCCAACCTGACGTCCAAACAAGCCGTCAAACAGGCTATTGGTTCGCTGCGTGCAGACAGACCCATCCATGTGATTCTCAATGGTGTGGCATCAAATTCTCTCCCGAGCTATATGTTGGATTACGCCGTCAGTGAGGGTCGCGTAGCAGTCTAACTTGTGATTCCCCATAGCATGATACGGGGAGTTCCATTCTCTCTACTCAACTTGGATAATGATCTAAGGTCAGTCTTGTCCAAAACAGCTTTGGACGTTGGGTCATCCAACAGTATAGGGTGCCGGTGAATCGCCAAACCCACCGCCCCCAACCGAAGGAGACCCAACGTGAACGCATCATGCAGCAGGTTTAGTCAGATCCTCAAGCTCATCCCGCGCACCGACTTCGAGCGCATCGTCACAGCCACGGGTGCCGAATATCGCAGTAAGGGTTTGTCGAGCTGGAGCCAGTTTGTGGGCATGCTGTTCTGTCAGTTGGGCCGCGCACATTCGCTGCGGGAGATCGAAGGCGGGCTGAAGAGCTGCGAAGGCAAGCTGGCCCACCTGGGCATCGACGTCCCGGTCCGTTCCTCGCTGTCCTATGCGAACAGCCACAGGCCGTGGCAGTTGTTCGAGCAGGTCTTCTACGGACTGTTCGAGACGGTTGCCGCCAAGGCGCAGGGCACACACAAGTTCCGCTTCAAGAACAAGCTGGTCAGCCTCGATTCGACCGTGATCGATCTGTGCCTGTCGCTGTACGACTGGGCAAAGTTTCGCCGGACCAAGGGTGCGGTCAAGCTCCATTGAGTGCTCGACCACGACGGCTATCTGCCCTGTTTCGGCCTCATTACCGATGGGAAGGTCCATGATGTCAGCGCGGCCCATCAGATGAACTTCGCCTCTGGCACGATCGTGGTGGATGATCGGGGCTACAACGACTATCGCTTGTTCGCCAAATGGACCGACGCTCAGGTGTTCTTCGTCACGCGCATGAAGGGCAATGCCCGATTCGAGATTGTCGAGGAACACGCGGTG
>SWDS01000009.1:0-1408 GCA_005116745.1 Nitrospira sp.
GGACGAATTTCGTAGGGGCGCTCCGTTTTGAGCCGGGTATACATGATCCGGCACAGGTGTCGGCCTAGGGCTCGAATGGCCTGGTTATGAGATTTCCCTGCCCGGCGTTTCTTCGCATAGTAGCGTTGGGACTCCGGTACAGACTTGCGATGCCGATCCACGGCAATCATCATGGCGGCCTTCGCGCGGACATTGACCTGCTTCGGTGGCTTGGAGCCGTGGCGTGTGCCGGAGCTGTTGTCCAAGGTGGCCATGCCGAGATACAACGCCAGACTGCTTTCCTGCTGAAAGCGTGTCACCGTTCCGATTTCCCCTGCGAGCGCGGCGGTACAGATCGGGCCAAATCCCGGGATGGAGGCGACGGTCGTGGCGATCGTGGACTCCCGCGCGACCTGGTGCATCGTCGTCTCCAAGGCCGCGATCTGCGCATCGAGGGCCAGCACCCGCTGGGCATCTTCCTGAATCATCGCTCCGACCCACTCCACCTCTGGACTCCACTGGGCCCGTGGCTGCCAGTCCTGAATGATGCGGGCATACGCGCGACCCACGCTGGGGATTTGTAAGAGTGTCGCTTTGCGAAGGCGCGTTAGTTGCGGGAGCGTGTCCGCACTGACCAAAAAGTGCAGGAACCACTGGTTGCTGACCTCCCGCGTAATCGCGATCAATCCCGGACAGACCGCCTGGAGATCAGCGTGGAGCGTATTCACTACCCGCACCCGCTCGTTGACCAGGCGTCGTCGCCGCTTCAAGCGCTCATTCGCCACTGGAATGGCACCGACTTCTTGCAGCACGGCTTTGGCGAGCGGCAGATGCTCTCGGAGTTGAAAGAGCTCGAGCCCCATGCGCGCATCCAGCCGATCAGTCTTGGCGGCTCCTGGAAAGATCTCTTTGAACCGTGCCAACTTGAGGTTGTTGACATTGTAGAGCCGATACCCGCGCGCCTGGATCAGCCGATCCAGCGGTCGCGCATACCCATTGTCCCCCTCCATCGCGACGGCAACCGGCCCAGGATAGTGCTGGTGGTGCGTCTCAATGCGGGCGAACAAATGCGCAAACCCTTCGGGCTGGTGCGCGATCGCAAACTCCTCCAGCACCGCTCCGCTCGAGAGCCCGATCGCAACATGGTGTTGCCGGGCCCCCACATCAAGACTGACTCGTAGCTCAACTGGTGGTGTGATGACCACGGGTCCCTCCTCCTGTAGAAGATTGGTGAGGCATCATCCCTCGGTCTCGTCTACAGTCAGAGCCACGTCTTCTGGTCAGAAGATGGCACCATCCCGGTCGACCCCTCGGATGATGCGGGTGACGGAGGCGGCATTTCAGGCAGAGTGTGCCTGACGAGACAGGCCACGGACCCCACGAGCCACACCTCCGTCAGGAGCCCGTATACCCGAATGACGCCGCCCTG
>SWDS01000010.1:0-120373 GCA_005116745.1 Nitrospira sp.
CCCCCCCCCCTACCCCCAAAATGCAGTTATCCACAGGGGGCGAGGGACCCCCACAGCTTACGCTCACAGATTCTGACCCCTTAAAAGTACCTGGAGGCCGCCCACACCCGCATGTCAACCATGGAGAAGGCTAGAGGTGCTCCCCATCAATATGTTCAGTGTGGGCCTATATTAATCAATCAAATATGATTTATAATAGCTACATAACTTAACTGAAGGAGAAGTATTTATGCGTCTCATCACTGCGAAAGAATACATGAAACTAGACCGGTCACCGGGTTCACCCCTGCACAACAAACCGTTTGAACCGTATTGGAAACTGGTCAAAGGCTGTTTGAGTAAACGGGACCACTTAAAAGAGGTCGTGGTGGATGCGATGTTAAATGGCATCCCGCTCAACGATCCGGCCAAGCTTCGTAGGGCGGGGGAGTGGGAGGTCCGAGGATGGCTTACGTCTGAGGCCGTGCGTGAGTACTGCCGAGTGAACGGGTTCAGGCGTGTGTTCCCACAAGCGAAGGACACCTGGCATGTCACAGGCCAGATCGAATCCCCGTCCGTAAGGTCCTTGAACCCTTGCACGCATGGGGAGAGGCGTGGAGCGAGCAAAGACTGCACCGCTACCACTGTCGCCGAATAGGAGAAGGTACAGGGTGCCACCTTGAAGACGAATTATGATCCAGCTACTTGCTGCCGGTGCTTTTGCATGACCGGTGATCCTCTCCCGTGATCCTGCCCTGGACTACGAGCAGACCTAGGGTGAGCCGAACCCTGATCTGTGTCTAGGCCGACCACTCCCTGCACGCCGGTGCACCGTCACCGAACGATATGACGACATCTGCGCCAGAATGCGCTTCTTTGCTGGACCTGGTTCTGTGAATCAGCGCGACCGTAGCGGGCTTCAAGACGCGTTGTGACCCCGCAAGACGGCCTAGGCCAGCCAATCCCCCGCGAGAATACTCCCCCCCTTACTTCGTCCGGTTCGTTGGGTAAGGGAGGGCGTTGCATTGTCACGCCCCAGGAGGCCCACCGTCAGCCGTGATAGGGCAGTGCCCGGCACGTTGCATCACCAAGTGAATCAACGGTAATAGCGCATTTGTGATAAGTAAAAACCCTAAGACCTGTATAATGCTTGGGAGAGACGATTAGACGAAGCCTCCTGGGCAAGACGTGGACGCCTGGTTAAGGCTGAGCTTGGGGCAGGGGGGGGAAGGACACATGACTCGTGAGGCAATTCAATGACTTCCGATGATGCCGAGGTGGCCCACACAGGTTCCCCTGAAGGCCGCCAAGGTATGAGGAAAGGAGGGGAGATCTAGCTATGTCATACGCTGATCCGACATGTCCGAAGTGCGGGGCAACGCTTACGGGGGTTGGGGGTTCCGTAGACCCGCTGTTTGATTTGAAGGTAGCCGCAGCCTTGATTCCGATGCGGTACGCCTCGCTGAAGAAGTTCCTCTGTCGGCACAAGGCCATGTTCCCCGCCCGCTACCGGCTGGCAGGGGACCGGCGCCGTCGGCGGTTGTTGTCGGTGACGGGGATCAACAAGATCCGCGAGACGGTTATCCGAGGGCCGGACCGTCCGACGTTTGATGAGCTACTGGCACAATTCGACGCGACCCTGAAGTTTCAGGCGGGTGGGGGGCCTGCCGTGACAGGCGACCCCTGGTCCCTGCCTGAGTAGGCACGAGACGAGAGCACAACCTTTAACTATGAGGAGGCGATTCGATGCCAGTGTAAGAGTCCACATTCGATGAGCCGGTTGAACTCGGTGTGTCTGCGTCATATGTGACGCGCATTGTTGGCATAAACCATCAACCCCTTTACGAAAGGAGGAGCATCATGGAGTCATTCAGCAGTGGGAATGAGGTGCAGTCGGGATCTACGAACGGGACTGGTGGCAACACAGCGATTGCAGTCCCCGATCTGAAAACAGTCCGTCGCACGGTTCAGAAGCACTTCCCAAGCCTATGGGCAGCCGTGGAAGTATCGCTTTCCGCATGTGCCACGTTACTACTCAAGGACAATGTGAACCCTGTCACGATGATTATTGTGGGGCCTCCCTCAGCAGGCAAAACAACGGTGACGAATATGTTTGAGGAGGCCCAATGGAACGGTCAAACGCTCTGTTATCGCTCTGACGGGTTCACGCCTGCCTCATTTGTCAGCCACTCGGCCAAGGCTTCGAGAGGTGAACTGGAGAAAATTGATCTTCTTCCTAAGATCAAGAATCGAGTCTTGCTGACGCCGGAGTTGGCGCCGATTTTTCGAGGCGACCAGGATGAACTTACGAGGCGGTTTGCTACTTTAACCCGTGTGCTGGATGGCCAAGGCTTGAAGACTGATAGTGGCACCCATGGAGAACGCGGGTACGAGGGTGAGTACGTGTTCGTATGGATCGGCGCCACGACGCCATTTGACGGGCAGGTATGGAAGGTGATGGCGCAATTGGGGAGCCGATTGTTTTTCCTGCTCTTGGACACTGGAGGCCACTCAACATCGAAGGAGACGCTAGACGACCTTATTGCCTCTCATCAGGGCATTTCATATGCAGTGAAATTACAAGAATGTAAAAGTGTCACCGGAGCGTTTCTGACTGCCCTCTTCACGCACCATAGAGGGCCTCGCCAGGTCGAGTGGGAATCAAGTCACAATCCTCAAGTTGTTCTGGAAGGCATCGGGCGGTTCGCGATGTTAATAGCACAAATGCGGACACCCTATGAACCAGATAGCAAACCGGAGAAGGAGGACCCTAAACGGGCTAATTCGGTTCTCTATAACTTAGCCTGTGGTCATGCCCTCGTTCACGGGCGGACTGTCCTGACAGAGGCCGACCTTCCCATGGTGTCTCAAGTGGCCTTGTCTTCGCTGCCGAGGCAACGGCGGGCATTGTGGATTGCATTCGCTCAGCAGAATGGCAAGCCATTAACTGTGCAGCAAGCCATGACTGCTCTGAAAGTCTGTCGCCACACGGCAGAGACTCGCATGAAGGAGATGGAGTGGCTGGGGGTGGCGACATTCACTACCCCAGGTAACGGGCAGGCCTCCACATTACTCGTACATCCAGACTGGTCCTGGTTCGTTTCTGGCACAGGGCGCGAGTTCGTGCTTGGGACAACCTGGCAAAATTCCGGGGATGCGTGCGAGCCTGGCACCATTTCACCTAGTACAAGTCCAGAAAGAGAAGAAAGAAGAGGAGACGCACACGCACCCCCTAAGAATTGCCAGGTTCATCTATTGGCAGTGGGAACCCCGTCAACCCGAGCCCGCCTTGAGTGGGCAGCTTTGGGGAGTGAGGCGGCGACCTCAGCTTCACGCAACAATGACGAGATACAGCCAGAGGGTGTGTAAGAGGGGGTGCACAATGGACAACACAGAACACGCACAGATAGACCGTTATATCAATGCACCTGAATTAGGCACCTGCTACGGTGATAGCTCGTTCACTATTCACCGCCTTCGGACGCGAGAGTTGCCCTGTGTGGGGAGTGAGCGAGGGCGACGGCATCACGTGGGTTCAGTAGTTATCCCTGAACACCTGAGCGAGTCACAGTAGGTCACATCATGGCTGAAGTCGTCTCTCATACCGAACGAGATAGGGACCCCGCAACTGTCTCGTTCGTTGAGATACAACAAGAAGCTCCGCCACAGGCCATGGTAAAGCCTAAGCGGGGGGCGTCTGTGAAGCACAGAGCAACCAGGCCAGAAGGCTATAAGCGGCTCTATTCCATTACTGAGGCCGGTCACTACCTTGGCCGGTCCTCGTGGTCTGTGAGGCGATTAGTATGGGCGGGGGCATTACCCCAGGTTCGTGCCGGAGGTCGCGTGCATCTGGATATCCGGGACTTGGATGAGTTCATCGAACAGAACAAAGTACGGGAGGAGTCAGGGTGATACGCTGATCGTCGGCTTGACAAGGGGACAGAGTAGGTGTTATCTGATACGATAACATGAAGATCAAAGCTATTCGAGAGGAGCAAGGGCTGTCGCTCCGAGCACTGGCGGCCAAGGCCAAGATGGGGTATCCGTACCTGTGCAATGTGGAGAACGGGAAGGCGGACCCCTCACTGAGTACGCTCAGACGTTTGGCCAAGGCCTTAAGGGTCACCGTAGGGGAGCTGATAGACGAGTAAGGAGGCACTATGGGCATGCTGTATCGGCGAAAGAAGCGTGATTCAGTCACCGGTCTTCTCGTAGCGCAGGGGCCCTGGTGGATCAAGTTTTATGACAATGGCCGCCCCATTCGTGAAAGCACTGGGACCACTGATAGAACAGAAGCTCGCCGCCGATTGAAGGAGAAGGAAGGCAAGGTTTCTGAGGGGCTCTATCAAGGGCCACAGGTCGAGCGGACGAAGTTTGAGGATCTTGTACAGGGAATCAAGCAAGACTATACGTTGAACGAACGGAAATCATCACGGCGGCTCAATGACTACATTACGCATTTGTCTACCTCGTTCGGCCAGATGAGAGCGAGGGCCATCACAACAGACAAGATTACGGCATACATCGCAAAGCGGCGAGAACAGGGGGCCGCAAACGGAACGATCAACCGTGAGCTTGGATGCTTGAAACGAATGTTCAAGCTGGCTCATCAGCAGACCCCGCCGAAGGTAGCGCGTATTCCCCATATTCCCATGCTTGAAGAACACAACGTTCGTTCAGGATTTCTGGAGCATGAGGACTTTCTGGCCTTGAGAGGTGCATTGCCCGACTATGCCAAGGTTGCCGTGACGTTGGCCTACTATAGCGGCATGCGGATGGGGGAAGTATGTTCACTCGAATGGAAGCAGATCAATTGGACTGAGGGGAAGCTGTACCTTCGGGCACAGGAGACAAAAACGAATACTCCAAGAATTCTATATCTCACTGGCGACTTGCTGAAGGTTCTATCCGCCTGGAAGGGGCACTGTGAGAAGAAATGGCCGTCCTGCCAGTGGATTTGCCATAGGGGAGGGATACGGCTTGAAAGCCTAAAGCATTCCTGGCGTAACGCTTGTCAGCGTGTCGGATTAGGTACGATGGTCAAGGATGAGGAGACAGGTGAACTGGTTTGGAAGGGGCCTATCCCTCACGACTTCCGCCGAACTGCGGTTCGGAACATGGTGAGGGCGGGGATACCTGAGAAGATTGCTATGGCTATCTCAGGACACAAGACCCGTTCGGTTTTTGATCGATACAACATCGTAAATGAAACTGACCTGGCGAGAGCCGCAAAAAGCCTGTCTGACTACTTCGAGCGAGAAAAACAAATGAGTATGGGCACACTGGCGGGCACACTCATCGAAGCCGCTCAATTACCGACTAGTGATGAAGACCCTGAACTTGTTGGAATGTCAGCGGGAAGTATGGAGCTGGCGAGAGGAATCGAACCTCCAACCTGCGGTTTACAAAACCGCTGCTCTGCCGATTGAGCTACGCCAGCCTGCTTGCGAATTGAGTCCACACGTCGCATCGCACAGTACCAATGGGCTGGAGAATCTGTCAAGAAGTCTCCCACCCATCAGATCGCAGCCAAGTAACTGATATAACTTGCATTAGATACCATGGGTCATTATTCTAACCCCGCATCGAGGTTCGTATTCCAAATGGTATCACCTATGAGTCAAGCCCACGTGCTCGTTGTCGATGACGACCCTGCCGTCCGGGATGTTCTGCAGGAAGTCCTGAGGCAGGAGGAGTATTGCGTCTCTACAGCCGAGGACGGTGCGGCGGCAATCCAGGCGGTGAAGGACTCGGTGATTCACATCGTGATCACTGATTTTCAGCTGCCCGATATCGATGGACTTGAGATCATCGATCGCCTGGCGAAGCTCGACGCAAAGATCATTCCCATCATGATGACCGGATTCGGTACGATTGAAACCGCGGTCCGGGCCATGAAGTCTGGCGCATTTGACTTCATCACCAAGCCGTTTGACCTTGAAACTGTGGCCGTGGTGGTTCGGAAGGCGGCAGAGTTCCTTCGGCTTCGACAAGAAAACCATCTCTTGCGGAAGGCCGTACGCGATCAATATCGACTTGAACATCTGGTGGGCGCCAGCGAGCCGATCCAACAGGTGATGGAGTTTGTCCACAAAGTCGCCGACAGCGATAGCACGGTGATGATTCAAGGCGAAAGCGGTACCGGCAAGGAGTTGGTGGCGCGGATGCTCCACTTCAATAGTCTTCGCAAGGATCGTCCGTTGGTCCCGGTGAACTGTGGCGCGATCCCTGAAAATTTGTTGGAGTCGGAACTCTTTGGGCATGAAAAAGGCGCGTTCACAGGAGCCACGCACTCGCGAATGGGACGTTTTGAACTGGCAAACGGGGGGACCATCTTCCTCGATGAAATCGGCGAAATGAGCTTGCCCTTACAAGTGAAAATTCTTCGAGTGTTACAAGAACGGGAATTTGAACGCGTCGGCGGAAATCGGACGATTCATGTGGATGTGCGGATTATTGCCGCGACGAATCAGGATTTGGAAACGCTGGTTGAAGAAAAGCGATTTCGTAAAGATCTATTCTATCGGCTCAATGTGATCCCTATCGTGATTCCCCCTCTACGAGAACGCCGGAGCGATATTCCGCTCCTGATCGACCATTTCCTGACTCGCTTCAATCAGACCAAGCACACGCAGGTGTCAGGCCTTGCTCCCGATGTGCTGCACATGTTGACCGAGTACGACTGGCCTGGCAACATTCGGGAATTAGAGAACATGATCGAGCGATTGGTCGTGCTGAAGAAGCAGGGCGTCCTGTCCGTTGGAGATTTACCTGAGAAAATCTGTCGGAGGCCGCCGGTCCCTGAGCTCAAGGAGCAGTTCATCCGGTTCAGTGAGGACGGCATCAATCTTTCCAGAGAGGTTGAACAGTACGAAAAACATCTCATCATGGAAGCCCTGCGGAAAGCTAATGGCGTCACCTCGCGGGCAGCGCAGTTGCTCCACTTGAACCGGACGACGTTGGTTGAAAAGCTGAAACGTAAAGGGGTGGATCCACGATCTCAATTGGAAACCCTCCCGCTCTGGCCACGCTCTTCCAGTCAAAAGATTGACGACCTATCGACCTAGCCGATGCCAATCCTGACGCGATCTATCCAAGTTCTCGATTTGCCTCGATAACTCATCTGATTTCATGAGAGTTTTCGAACTGTCTCCAGGGCATGAGCTTTGCTGATGCCCTATCGCCGTGTATCGATACTATTTACGATATTGCCAACTCATCTTCTCGATTGCCGCTTGGACCGCGTGCTCTTCGCTGGCAATTGGGGCGGTTCCCTCGCAGCCGACTCCCTCACCCACCGCGGTCACCGAACAAGCAACGTCGATACGGAACCCGGTACCGATTGAGGGACTTGTGCAACCTTTGCCTGATGACGGGCCTCGTCAAGAAGGCCAATCGTCGGGCATTGAGGGACTCGCTTGGCAAGAAGGCCAGTCTGCGTATCGGAAGAACGCCTGGCCGGAGGCGCAACGGTTCTTTGGGAAAATCGTCAAGGAACATCCTGAAAGCCCGCTTGCCCCATCGGCGAAAGCCTTCTTGGTCGAGCTCTTGTTGCAGGATGAGGTCTCGGGGAAAACCCGATCCGAGGCGATTCAGGAGTACAAAACGCTGCTTCGGGATTATCCGCAGTCGCCGAACGCTCGGAGGGCAGAATGGCGGATCGCGGATTTGTATTTCGAGCAAGGTGCGTTTCAAGAAGCACAAGCATTTTACGAGAACGCGATGGCCCATTCCGTCAATCTTCCCTTCGATAGTAATCGGGCGTTGCTCGGTCTTGGGTATACGTTCATGGCCATGGGGAAATGGAGTGATGCCGAGCACGCATTTGCCAATGTGCGAAAGCGAAGTGAGGACGAGCAGTTGCTCCAAGGAGCGACGTTGGGATTGGCCCATGCACTGTTCAGAGAGCAACGATTTTCTGAAGCGCAGCCGATCTACCACCTCAGTTATCAGCGATGGCCGCACCTCCTACGAGGCGACCCGCTGTCGCTTCAGCGGTATGCTGTCACGCAGGTGAAACTACACCAGGAGGTCTCTGCACGAGAACTCATGTTGCTCTTTTACAATCTCTATCCCCGCCATGAGTATGCGCCTGCGGCCCTGCTGCATGTGGCTGAAGGGTTGCGGGCAGGTGCCAAACCGATGCTCGCCGAGTTTGTCTATGCGCTGATCCCTGTGCTCTATCCGTACAACGAGTCGGGTACAACGGCCAAACTGCGGCTGGCCGCACTCCGCGCAGAGACCATGTTGCCGGCTGGAAGCAATGCGATCGGGCTCACAGTCAGCGCCATGATCCACGGCGTGCCGGTTCCGGACCAGACCGATGCCTCCTACCGATCGCTGCTGGAAGAGATTGCGACTCGAGAGGGGAGCAATCCAATGGGCAGCGAGGCCCGATATTACCTTGGGAAGGGGTATGAACACGCAGGAGACACGAATCGTGCGCTTCAAACCTACAAGGAGATTACGCTTCGCGCGACCAATAAGAACGACCTATGGGCCATGAAATCCGCAGAGCGCCTGTCTGCTCTGTTGACACCCTGGATCGAGGCGGCGATCGCATCGCGCGACGATCTGACGGTTGTCAGTCTCTTTCACAGGCAGGGAGCCATGGCCGAACAGCAGTATGGGCGTTCCCCTCTGTTGCTGAACATCGCGGAATCCCATCGGCGTCTTGGCTTTTCACCGGAAGCCGTGCGGCTGTATCAGCAGATTCTTAAATCACACAATGAATCGGTGTTACTCGAAACGGCTTTGATCGGACTTGGAGGGATCTATCTGGATCAGCGAGATCCTGAGGCCGCCAGAAAAGTGCTGGAGCGATACCGGTTTCAATTCCCTATCGGTAAATACAACGCGGAGGTGCTGCATCTTTTGATTGAGACCATGAGGCAACAGCGGGATCTGCAAGGGCTTCTCCACCTGTGCCGGATGTGGTTGTTGCGCCACCCGGTTCATCCAGAACGACCAGCGATGTATGTCGAGTTAGCCAAGACACTGGGAGAACTGGATAAGCTGGATGAGTCTGCCCTGGCCTATGAAGAGGCCTTCAAGGCCGGCGCGGTGCAAGCATCCACTACGCTTGTCTCCTATGCCGATACGTTATCTCGATTGAATCGACATGAGCGGGCTATTACAGCCTATCAATTAGTGCTGGCCAAGAAACCAAATGTGTCTCACGCCGATTGGGCACGGCTGCAAACAGCCAATCATTGGGCGGCATTGAAGCAATATGATCGCGCCATTGTGGCGCTGGCCGAGCTCGATGGCATGGACGATCCAATCATCAATCGCCTTTCAGCGTCCCTGAAAACAAGTGTGCGAGCGGTCAGTCATTCGAGGAAGCAGGAGGGGCTATGACGAGTGCTATGACCAAACATCCGGAAGAACAGGCGCTGCTGCAAGCCGCCTTCAGAAGTTTTGATGAGGCGGCTCACACGTTGCAGCAGTCATACAGTGCGTTGACGACACGTGTGGAGCAGATGGATCTGGAGTTGGCACAGAGCAACGAGGCGCTCCGCCGTCAGCTGTGTGACAACGAGGCCATGCGTGTCCATCTGGACGGGATTCTTGAGTCCTTGTCTATGGGGGTCTTGGTGATGGACGACTGCGAAATGATCACTCGCAGCAATCGCGCCGCCGAGGCGCTCCTTGGCGTGACAGATGACGAACTGCGGAACCGTCGTGCGTCTGACTTATTGGCGGGTGCTGGTCTTGGCGTGTGTGATCGGCCTCAACGCATCGGTCAGGCCGTCGTCTCCATTAGCCAGGTTCCACTTCACAACGATTCCGGAGCGCACTCCGGACACCTCATCCTGTTTCAGGACGTCACGCGTATTTATCAACTGGAAGAACAGTTGCAGCGCAAGGAACGACTGGCGGCCATGGGAGAGCTGATCGGTCGGATCGCCCATGAGATCAGAAATCCATTGGGCAGCGTCGAGCTCTTCGCGTCCATGCTGCAGCGAGATCTCGGCGAGCAGTCGTCCGGCAAACGCTACGCGCAACAAATCTCGGAGGCCGTCCAGTCGATGGATCGCTTACTGACCAATCTGTTGCTGTATACGCGGCCGGTTCACTTGGCTCGTGGCTGGCACTTAGCCGAAGCATTGATCGGCGAATCGATCAAGTTGGCGGCCCATGCGATTACCAAAGTGCCGGTGGACATCCGAGTGGAGATCAGTCCAGACATTCATTCGATGTGGTGTCACGATGGCCAGTTGAAACAAGTGCTCGTGAATCTGGTGGTGAACGCAGTGCAGGCGATGCCAAATGGAGGGGTTCTGGCGATCAGTCTTTGCCAGGAGCCGTCGCGGACACTTGGTCTACCCGCTGTTCGACTCACTGTCCTGGATTCTGGGATTGGCATCCCTCCGGCCCATCAGTCACGCATATTCGATCCGTTCTTCTCGACGAAAGATGACGGGACCGGCCTTGGTCTGGCGATTGTCTATTCAATTGTGGATGCGCACCAGGGACGGATTGATGTCGACAGTACAGTCGGGCAGGGCACCGCATGCTCCATTATTCTGCCTCATCCAGCAATCGGTGGAGATCCCCATGCGGTGCAGACTCCAATTCGGAACGAGCTGGAATCGAGTCAATCCTACCCGAGTGAGCACACGATGGCGTTAGTGGAGGAGTGGTCTCATGAATGACCCCGAGAAGAGTAACCCTCTTTCTGACACTGGTGACGAGCGCGAGCGCATTCTCATCGTCGATGATGACTCATCGATGCGAACGGCACTGATGGAGACGGTCAAGCGACTCGGCTATTCCGTACAAGGGGCAGTCGATGGCATGGATGCCATTGAACGGATTCCCCATTTTCGCCCATGGATGGTGCTGACCGATCTCAAGATGCCGCGTCTGAATGGGCTCGAATTGATTAAGGAAGTCAAGGCGCGCGCGCCTCATGCGACGATCGTTCTGATGACGGCGTATGGGGCCATAGAGACCGCTGTCGAGGCCATGAAGTTGGGCGCCAGCGAGTATCTCTTGAAACCGTTTTCCATGGACTTGCTGGAGCGAGTCATCGTGAATCTCAAGTCGGGACGAGACGTAAGGACCATCACGGGTCACCCTTCTCACCCAACGGAAAACCGGGCTCTGCTAAGCCAGGACCCAGGCATGATCAGGCTCTTAAGCACGATCGAAGGGGTCGCGTCTAGTCAGGCCACAGTCTTGATCCAAGGAGAGAGTGGCACCGGAAAAGAGCTATTAGCCAGGTTTATCCATAATCGAAGCCCGCGGGCGCATCGCCCGTTCATCGCGGTGAATTGTGCGGCACTACCGGATGGGCTCCTCGAGAGTGAGCTCTTTGGCCACGAGCGTGGTGCGTTCACTGGGGCGGTGATCAAAAAAATCGGCAAGTTTGAGATGGCGCATATGGGCACATTGCTCCTGGACGAAATCAGTGAAATGAACCTGAGTTTGCAGGCCAAGTTACTGCGTGTCTTACAGGAGCGCGAAGTCGATCGGATCGGGGGGCGCGACCCTGTGTCAGTCAATATACGGGTGATCGCGACGACCAATCGAGCGCTCTATCGGGAAGTTGAGCAAGGACGTTTCCGAGAGGATCTCTACTATCGTCTGAACGTCTTTCCGGTCACCGTTCCACCGCTCCGTGAACGTACGATCGATATTCCATTGCTCGCGCGTCATTTTGTGAGTCAGTCGGCCACGAGGAACGGTCTCACGCCACCGGCATTGTCTGATAGCGCGTGTGCGCACTTACAACGGCTGGCATGGAAGGGAAATGTCCGTGAATTAGAGAATGTCATGGAACGGGGGGTGTTGCTGGCAGGGCCTGGTCCTATCCTTCCCGAACACTGTCCGCCTGAACTGAACGGAGAACAGCGAGTCCAGTCTGCCCATCCGCAACAACCGGCTAATGGATCGTTGTGGGAAATGGAACGAGAGCTCATTTTTAAGACATTGGCACGTGTGAAGGAGAATCGTACGCATGCGGCGAAAGAGTTGGGGATCAGCATTCGTACGTTACGAAATAAGCTGCGAGAGTATCGAGAAGGTGAACGACCCTGTTCGATTACCGGAGGACCATAAGAGCGGCAAGAATTGCCGACCGGCAAGTTTGTGCGATGGCGGCAAGAATCAAACGGAGGATCATAGGCGAGGGGTGAGAAAACCAATGGGCGTTGTAGGAGGCTACGTCCCGGGCTCTCACTCCGGCATTCGGGCAGGCATTATGGTTGCAATGATACCGTGCCGGGGATGGAAAGGAGTCTAGAGGCATGACAATCTTTGACAAGACCATGCGACTGCTACAGCGGAGTTTGGATCTTCGCAGCGCACGACAGCGTGTGATCACCTCAAATCTAGCCAATGAAGAAACGCCGGGCTATCGCGCATCCGAATTGACCTTTCTGGACCAATTGCAGTCGGCCCACAAGGGGCGCCTGCCAATCGTCATGGCGGCGACTCAGTCTCGACATTTCGGCATGCATGGGCCGCAGGGTGTACAGGCCGTGGCGGGAAAAATCGGTGAAGTTCCTGCCGGCGATCTGCCGCTTGATGCCAACTCCGTCAATCTTGAACTGGAGATGGCCAAATTGTCCGAGAACGCCATGCAGTACAACACAGCGGCCACGCTACTGGCCAAGAAGTTTCACGGATTGTTGAATGTAATTCGAGAAGGGAGATAACGCTTAGCCCGCTCGAATCGCCGACATCGGCATGCGGTTGACGGTTGACGCTTGATAGAGGAGGTTCATCATGGAAATGTCCGACAGTATGGCTGTATCGGTATCCGGTTTAGACGCCCAACGGCGGCGACTCAATGTCATTGCGAGCAATCTTGCGAACGCCCAATCAACGAAAACACCGACTGGGGGTCCGTACAAGCGGCGGGATGTCGTCTTTCGCTCAACAGCGGTGCCAAGCGCATTTCATGGGACGTTTCGACAAATCGCCGTTGGGCCGTCGGCACATGCGCTCGAAGGGGTCTCCGTCGCTCGAGTGGTGGAAGATTCCAAACCAGGTCAACTCATCTATGACCCTCATCATCCGGATGCCGATTCCAAAGGGTTTGTGCGTCTTCCCAATGTGAATGTCATGGAAGAAATGGTGAATATGATGGGCGCGTCACGTGCGTACGAAGCGAACGTTCAAGCCATCAACGCAACACGTGCCATGTGGAACAAGGCACTGGAAATTGGGAGGTAATGATGAATCCGATTTACGGTCCAACATCAGGTATCACTCCGATTCCCGATGTGGCCTCAGGCGGGTCGGCCGGAACGGCAGGTGCCTCGGGGTTCATGGATTCGCTCAAATCCGCAATCGGAAAGGTCAACGACACGCAAATGGAAGCCGGCCGAGCGGTAGGTGATCTTATGACAGGCGAGACGCAGGACCTTCACCGTACGATGGTCGCGTTGCAGCAAGCAGACGTGTCGTTCCAATTGATGATGCAAATCCGGAACAAACTGGTCACGGCCTATGAAGAGATTCAACGGATGCAAGTGTAAGCGGTCAGGCCCGATGAAGGAGCGTGGGTAGAATGTTTTCCAAGTTTTCCATCAATCAACGGATGATCATTCTCATTGCCCTGGCGGGGTCGGTGGCGGGCCTCATCGCGCTCACACTCTGGACGCAGCAGCCTGATATGCAGGTGTTGTTCACCAATCTTGGCGGCGAAGACGCGGCTGCGATCATCGATAAGTTGAAAGAGACGAAAGTACCATATGAAACAACCGGTGGTGGAGCGACGGTGCTGGTTCCTAGCGCCCAAGTCCACGATCTCCGATTGCAACTTGCGACTCAAGGGCTTCCCCATGGAGGTGGGGTCGGCTTCGAGATTTTCGATCGTACGTCGATCGGCATGTCCGAATTCGTGCAGAAGCTCAACTATCGGCGCGCCTTACAGGGCGAGTTGGCAAGAACCATCGCGCAGCTGCCGGAAGTCGAACGGGCGCGGGTTCATCTGGCGCTTCCTGAACGGCGACTCTTCGCCAACGAACAGGAGAAAGCGCGTGCGTCCGTGATCGTGTCACTGCGCAATGGCCAACAGCTCGCTCAGGCGCAGGTGCAAGGGGTCATCCATTTGGTGTCCAGCAGCGTGGAGGGCTTGCAGGCTCGCGATGTGACCGTGGTAGATGGGCATGGCCGTATGCTGTCGTCCACCATGACGGAGGAGACCGCCGGGTTATCGAATACCCAGCTCGAATATCAGCGGAGCATTGAAAAAGATGTCGAAACGCGTATCCAGACGATGCTCGAGCGGATTGTCGGTTCCAATAAAGCCGTGGTGCGTGTGTCCAGCGTCGTGGACTTTCGCAAGGTGGAAACCACCGAAGAGCGCTATGATCCGAACAGCCAGGTCGTGAGGAGCGAACAACGCGGGCAAGAAAAGGCGAATGGCACCAACGGCGTCAGCGGCGGTGTACCGGGTGTCCAGTCAAACGTTCCGCCTGGAACAGATCAGGAGCTCCCGCAAACTAGTTCGAACAATAGTCAGACGAAAAATGAAACAGTCAACTACGAGATCAGTCGAACCGTGTCAAAAATTACTGAGCCCGTAGGCGTCATCAAACAATTATCCGTGGCTGTGCTGGTCGATGGGATCTATGAAACTGCTAAAACCGGTGATGGGCAGTCGACGGAGACGCCGGCTGCCGCACGCAAATACATCCCACGTTCGGAAGAAGATCTCAAGCGGATTGAGGACATCGTCAAGAAAGCGATGGGCTTTTCGCCCGAGCGGCAGGATCAGGTTCAGGTCGTGAACGTGCAATTCGGCACCGAACCGGAAGAGCTGCAAGGTGCAACAGCAGACGTCGTGGCCGAGGGGCCAAAGCCATGGTTGCCGTATCTTCGTTATGGTGTCGGGATCTTATTGTTTGCGGTGATTCTCTTGTTCGTGGTCCGTCCGCTATTGGCCATGTTGGGTTCAACGACGGAGCAGATGCAGACCGACGCGATGGTCTCGGGGTTACCTGGGGCTCAGGCCATGGCGCAAGGCTCATTGACGCATGCACCGGATCGAGCTCAAATCATCGACATGGCGAGAAAGAATCCCGACACGACGGCGGTGGTCGTGAAGCAGTGGCTCAAGAATCCTTCATAATATGTGACTATGGCAAAGACTCTGACGGGCGAACAAAAGGCAGCCATTCTCCTTCGTGCGATTGGAGAAGAATCAGCTGCCCAGGTTATGAAACAACTTGACCCCAAAGAAATTAAGCGGCTGGGAACATTTATGAGTGGCACGGCTCAGATTTCGCGGGATGAGGAAGATGCCGTCATCTCGGATTTCCAGACTGCCAGCGCGTCCGGCGACGTTCAGTTCCAGGGAAAAGAGTTTATCAGGAGCGTCCTTATCAAGGCGTTGGGCCCAGAAAAGGCGGCGCGGGTCATCGAATCGATGACTCGGAAAAGCTATCCGGGGCTGGACGCGATGAAGTGGGTCGATGTGAAAACGCTTGTCCAAATGTTGAAGATCGAGCATGCACAAACCGTGGCGGTCGTGCTGGCGCATCTTGAGAGCGAACAAGCTGGGCAAGTGCTTGCAGGATTTCCTGAGGCGCTACGTGGAGACGTGGCGATTCGGTTGGCCACCATGGAGGAGGTGCAGCCAGATGTCTTGGAAGAGCTCAGCCTGAGCATACAAGAGACACTCTTGGCCAGTACGGGACTGGGGTCGCAGAGCCTCGGTGGGGCTGAGGTGATGGCCAACATCTTGACGCGCATGGATAAGACCAATGAGGGGGGCATTATGGCCAAGATCGCGGAGAAGAGCCAGCCGTTGGCGGACGCGATTCGGGCGCTCATGTTTGTCTTCGATGACCTGGGGAAGATCGATGATCGCGGCTTGCAGGAATTGATGAAAGAGATCAGCAAGGACGACCTTCCGCTCGCTCTTCGTGGTGCCAATCCTGAGCTGAAGGAGAAATTCTTCAAGAATATGTCGAGCCGTGCCGCAGAAATGTTGAAGGAAGATATGGAGGCAAAAGGGCCGGTGAAGGTGTCCGATGTCGAGAGAGCCCAGCAGAATATTCTGAAAGTCTGCCGCAAGCTGGAAGAAGAGAACCGCATCGTCATCTCAGGCGCAGGGGAGGAGATGCTGTAGTGACGAGGGGAACCATGCCGGCAGTGGCCAGTTCCGAGCGAAGCGTGTCGCGCTTTCAAGCGACGGTCCTGATTGTTGATGCCGACGAAGGGGTCCGAAACGTGTTTCACGAACTCCTTCAGCCGGAACGAGTGTCGATTCGATTCTCGGGCTCAGGACTGGAGGCGCTTGCAATGGTCAAGCAGAAGGCTCCCGCACTGCTGATCGTTGACGCCTCCTTGCCGGATCGAGATGGTATCGCAGTTCTGGAAGATGCACAGCGGATCGACAATCGCATGATTGGAGTTGTGATGACTGAGGCCGCCTCGGTGGAACTTGCCGCCCGTGCGATGAGAGCCGGTTCCAGCGATTTATTGACGAAACCTTTTCAACCGGACATTGTTCTCGCTACGGTTCGCCGACTACTAGAACTCCACCGGCTGCGCGCCGACCAGACGGTCTTGAAACATGCTGCGGTGCGGTCCGGCGCGGTACAAATCCAGAGTGTGCCTTTCCAAACATTTGGGGATGAGGGCGAACGGAAAGGCGTTGATGGGCCGACGGAATATGAGCGAGGGCTGGAAGAAGGCCGGCGATATTCGGACACGCAACGTCAACAAGATCTTGTGGTCTTGACCGAGGCTGTTGGAAGATTTGATGCCGCTCGCTCCGTGCTTCAGCAGACGATCGACGATGAAGTCATCGCGCTCGCGCTGCAGATCGTGTCTAAGATCCTGCATGAATCGGCCGAGTCCCGGCGTGAACAGATCGTCATGCAGGTCAAGGCAGCACTCGGCACCGTTCAAGCGTCGGATGGCGTGGTGATACAAGTGCATCCGGCTGACGCGGCCGTTCTTGAAGCCGTTCGAGCGGAGCTGATCGGACGGCAACAGGTCGCACTGACACTCACCATTGAGCCGGTCGCTTCTCTTCAGCGAGGAAGCTGCCTGCTGCACACCGCGACGCGATTAGTCGATGCCTCCCTCGATACACAGTTATTCCGCTTGGGCGATGCCCTAAGGAACAGGGCGCAGCATGAGTCTTAGCCAGCTAATCGAGCGCGTCGACCCCATCGAAGTTTCCGGAAGGGTGGCGCAAGCAGTTGGGATCGTCGTGGAAGGGTATGGGCCGATGACGACGGTCGGAGAGCTCTGCCGCATCACGCGAGAGGTGGCTGGAGGGCCGATCGCGGCGGAGGTTGTGGGATTTCGGGGGGATCGTGTTCTCCTGATGCCACTGGGCGATATGCATGGGATCGGGCCACGAAGTCGAATTACCATGTCTGGCCACGTGGCCAATCTTGCTGTCGGGCCAGGCTTGTTAGGACGAGTGCTCGACGGCTGTGGCAATCCAATGGATGGCAAAGGGCCGTTGACGGCTACGGAGCGGTATCCACTCTATGCTGGCGCACCGAATCCGTTACAACGAGCTCGTCTACGCGTCCCACTTGATCTCGGCGTGCGTGCCATCAACGGGTTTTTGACCTGTGGACGCGGACAGAAGATGGGCATCTTTTCCGGTTCCGGGGTTGGCAAGAGTGTGTTGCTGGGAATGATCAGCCGATACACGAAAGCGGATGTCAATGTCATTGCGCTCATCGGAGAACGAGGCCGTGAGGTCAACGAATTCCTGGAACGCGATCTGGGTGCAGAGGCACTCAGACGCTCAGTGGTGGTGGTAGCGACGTCCGACCAAGCCCCGCTCATACGGCTGCGCGCGGCGTTAGTCGCGACAACCATTGCTGAATACTTCCGTGACGGGGGAAAACAGGTGTTGCTGTTGATGGATTCACTCACGCGATTGGCCTATAGCCAGAGGGAGGTGGGGTTAGCGATTGGAGAGCCTCCGACGACCAAAGGCTATACCCCCTCCGTGTTTACGCTCTTGCCGAAGTTGCTGGAACGTGTTGGGACTGGACCAGGTCCAGGAACCATTACCGGATTGTATACCGTGCTGGTCGATGGCGATGATCTCAGTGACCCCATCGCCGATACGGTGCGCTCGATTCTGGACGGCCATATTGTCTTGTCTCGCACATTGGCCGCCCGCAATCACTTTCCTGCGATCGATCTCCTCCAGAGTACCAGCCGTGTGATGCGGGATATCGTCGGGCGACCACATTACGATGCCTCCAGAAAGGTCCTTGAGTTGGTGGCACGATATCGCCAATCCGAGGATCTTGTTGTGTTGGGAGCCTATAAACCAGGAATGAACGTAGCGCTCGACCGTGCCGTTCAAGCGCAGGACGCGATCAATGATTATTTGCGGCAAGACGTTGACCAGCCGGCAGGGCTGCCTTCGTCGGCGCAGCTACTTGAGACGCTGGCCCAGCAGGCAGCATGAGCCTCGAGTCCTTGCGGAAACTGCGTGCTCAGACCGTAGAGGCGTTGATGATGGAGTTGGCACAGATCGCCCGCACGTTGGCTCAGAGCGAGGAACGGTATCACGACCTTGAATCTATAATTCAGGAGGAGGTCGTTACCTACGATCGACAATCTGCGCAAGGACTTACCATTGAAGCGTGGTTGGAACGGCAGGGGCGGATAGATTCGCAACAGGCAGCGTTGTGCCGAGTGCGTCGAGAGATTACTCAAGCTGTCGAGGCGTGGCAGCAGACCAAGGCGCGTCTCGTTGAAGCCAGTCAGGAACGCAAGCTCCTTGACCTTGTCGCCGACAAGCGCCAGGAAGCGCAACGTGCCGATGCGGCGCGTCAGGAACAACGGACGATGGATGAGGCTGCGAGTCGCCAACATTTCACGCGACGAGAGAGTCACTCATGAGGACCGGATCCATGAGAGGTTGGGCAGAGCGTTTCCGTGTCGACAGTCTTGGGCGTACCGTGAAAATAGAGTCGAGAAAAAACCGGCACTCCCAGTTTGTGACGATGATTGGTGGGATCGTCGGCTCGACTGTCCTCTTCTGGGTCATGGTGCAATTGGGACAAGCCTCCTCCGAACCGAAGGCCAAAACGGAGGCGGTGACGACGAGTGGGCTGACACAGGGTATGCCATCGGAAGCACAGGAGGCAGAGAGTTCAAGAGCGGAGTCTGATGACGGTGCGAAGCTGTTGGCTCCACCAGCGGTCCGGGGGCCCGCGATAGATGTGCCTCGTGAAGTGCTGGATATGCTGGCACAGCGAAAGCGCGATCTTGACCGGCGCGAGCAAGCGCTGCGCCAGAACGAAGAACGACTGATGATGGTGAGGGGGCAGATCGAGGAGCTCTTGGACCAGAACGAAGCCTTGGAAAAGAAGATCCAGAGCGCGCAAGCCAAAGCTTCAGCAGCACAAGCCAAAACCCCTGTGGAAAAGAAGGGGGCAGTACAGGACCAACGGACACAGCTCGCAAAGATCTACGAATCCATGCCGTCTGAGGACGCCGCCTTGCGTCTTGAACATATGCCCGATCGAAAAGCGATTGAAATCCTCAAGCTGGTGAAAGCCAAGACGGCCGGCGCGATCCTCGCGCAAGTCAAAGCCGACCGAGCTGCGAAGCTCACGGAGCAGTTGTTGACACACACGCCGTAGAACTTCTCCGGTGCCCTCAGAAATTCTCGTTTGCCAGACAGTCTGTGTGCCTGTTATCTTGCGACCATCCTGTCCTCGGCCTAGCACTCACGCCTCGCTGGAAGATGCTCTTGCCATTAGCATGTTTGGAGCAAGTGCGCGAAGACTACGCTCGAAATGTTCCTCACCATTGGAAAGATCCTTCTCCTTCAAAAATAGCCATTCATGTATTTGACTCGGCCAGTTTTGCCGAGCACGCTGTAAAGTTTTCCTCTCTCCGGACAACACCGTCAAGGCGCTCATAAAAACTAGCCTGATTATCCGCGATGTTGCACGCGGCTCACCTGGCATGAGGCTTGTATTCCCCTTTGCTCGAATCACACGAGGACTGGTGTATATGGATTTCACTCTGGCTGACATGATTCCCCATCCATCCGGAGCTCCTGCTGATACGGGAGTCAGACCGTCTCGAGCCTCGACGGCTTCCAGTTCCAGCGGTAGCCGGAAAAGCTTTTCTGCTGAGCTCCAAGGGGCTCGTGCGGACGAACGGAGGATGGAGGCTCGTGAAGCAGCAGAGGCGCGATCAGCGAGCATGGCTGAGCGTCAGGCTCGATCGAGGGAAGTAAAAGATCAGAATGCTGCATCATCTCAGGCTGAGCGTGCTGAGGTGAGATCAACGGACAAGTCTGAACGTGAGGCCCAATCGAGGGAAACACAAGCCCAGAATGCGTCTGCTACTCCGGCCGAGCGTGCTGAGGCGCGATCGACGAACAAGTCTGAACGTGGGGCTCACTCGACGGAAAGAAGTGAGGAGAATCCATCGTTAACTCCGGCCGAGCGTGCGAACGGATCATCGTCTGAGGCTCAGGTCCAAGATGGAAATGGATCCAGTAGTGATGTACGGAGGGGCGCTGAAGATTCCAGGACTACTTTGGACGTCGCAGCTCACCCGGGCCAGTCTGGTCTTGATGCTCAAGGACAAGCGCTGGTGATGTTCGTCTCCCCGGTTCCACCTCAGGAAGTGGATCCGGCGAATGATCAGAGGAATGTTGATACGGAAGGCGAGGGAGATTTAGCTGAGCAGGATCACGGGGCTGAGCGGAACGCCAAGTCAGGCGACGGTGGTTCACCGTCTCCGCTGATAGCGCCGAGGGCTACGAATTCTGCTGTGGCGGTATCTGATCTGCCGGCAGGCCATGCTCGGCCTGAGCATGAACGGAACTCTCCGCTTGATCGATCTGCTCCTGAACCAGACACTCAGGTGGTTGCTCGTAGCAGTGATTCGCACAAGGCTCAAGTCGTCAAGCCCGCTTCCTCTATGGTTGCGGATGATGTCGGTCTTGAGACAGCGAATCGTGTGGACACTCGTCCAGCGTCTGTGGAGTTGCAGCCCAGTTCGGCTCTTCCTCAGCCCGAGACGATTGTGCGTCAGGTTTCCCCTACCTCTCTGGGGGTGCGGTTGCCGGATGGCAAGTTGGAATCCCCTAAGCCTAATCCCATGATGCGCGATGAGGTCTCGGCCGATCGCTCCAATCCAGTTCAGATGCACGGGTATGCGCAATCTCTTCAGGATGCTCAGGATAGCGGAGTGAGGACGTCGGGGGGGGGCCAACAGGGACAGCGTGCGAGTGTTGATGGGACCGAGGGGTTCCGTGAGCTCTGGGGTGATCGACAGGAGCTTCAGCGCGATCAGAGCGAGATTAAGTTACCACAGGCAACCGTCAGTGATCGCCCAGTCTCTGATGGACAGGCGACAGAGTCGATGATGGCTGGTGCTCATGGGCGTGTCGTCTCCAGTCCACTCTCTCCCCCCCCTCCCACTGCGATGAGTCCGGCGCAACCAGCCATACCTTCTCAGGAGACGGCTGAGTCGTCGATGCGGTTCATGACACGATCGGTCGTGCTTGATGTGGCACAGCCTGACTTGGGGCATGTGAATATACGCGTGGCGATGACGAACGATATGGTGCATACCTATTTGTCAGCTGACAGACTTGAGGTGGGACAAGTGTTCGTCAACGGACAAGATCGCCTGCAAGCTGCGTTGCAGGCCAACGGGTTGGACATGGGACAATTCCGTGTGGACATCGATCGGCAGAGTGCCGGTCGTTCGTTCCAGCAGGACTCGTCTCCGGAACAGGGACACAGTCGGCATCAGGGATCGACGGGAACGCCGTGGGGGCAGAGTCCAGACCGACAGGATGCTCCACGCACATCGCCCCATGGCCTCTTGAATGTCGTGGCGTAGCTCAGAAGGGAGAGACCGGACATGATCGATGTATCGACACTGAACTCGGCAGGAACTCCAGCGACCGCGCGCAAAACCGGACCTCAACAACTAGGGCAGGAAGATTTTCTCAAATTGCTCGTCACGCAATTAAAGAACCAGGACCCTTTAAAACCAACCGACAATGCCGAATTTGTTTCGCAACTCACTCAATTCAGTCAGTTGGAACAAACCGCGAAGCAGTCACAGCTCCTTCAGAAGAGTCTTGATGCGCAGAGCGCCTCCTTGCAGTTCACGCTGCTGCCCATGGTTGGTCGCCGCATCAGCATTGATCATACGCTCACGCAGTTGGAGAATGGTCAGGCCTCGCTGACCTATGCACTCGAAAAGAATGCGGCTCGCGTGCAGATTACGATTTTAGATGAGAATCGTCAGGTCGTGCGAACGTTGGACTCCACGGGACTTCAAGCGGGGCTCAACAAGGTGCAATGGGACGGGAAGGATAATAAAGGTGTCGCGATGACGGCCGGTGTGTACGAGTATGCCCTCGCTGCCGTCGATCGCCAGGGTGTATCAGTTGTCGCCAAGGGCCGCGCACAACTCACAGTGACGGGTGTGCGTATGGAGGAGGGAGAACCAAAGCTGGCTGTCGGAGCGTTATCCGTGGATCCGTCTGATATTGAGGAAGTGCAATAGGAGAGACCTATCCGAACTGGTTGAAGAGGGAGGGGGGCATCCATGGGAATTCTGTCGTCATTGTTTGCCGGAGTCAGTGGGCTCAATGCGAATGGTACGGCGCTCTCCGTCATCGGTAACAATATTGCCAATCTCAGTACCGTTGGCTTTAAAGCGAGTAAGGCGTCATTTGCCGACTTGATCAGTTCCTCGATTTCCGGTGGATCGGGCGCGATTCAGACGGGCATCGGTGTCGCGCTCACTTCGGTACAAGGGAACTTCTCTCAAGGGTCACTATCCACATCGAGCAACGTGCTGGATCTGGCCATCGACGGCAACGGATTTTTCATTGTCAAAGATGCACAGAATGCCACGTTCTATTCTCGTGCTGGTCTGTTCCGGCTCGACAAGGACAATAATGTCGTTGATCCGACAGGGTTCAAGTTACAGGGCTTTCTTGCAGACACCACTGGTGCAATTACAGGGAACATCGGTGACGTTGCGTTACCCTCGACGACGGCCTCGCCACGTGCCACGACGACGGCGCAGGTCGCTACTAATTTGAGATCCAACACAACCATCGGGCCCACCTTTCTGCTGAGCGATCCTTCGGGTACCTCCAATTTCTCCACGTCCATCACGGTGTTTGACTCGCTTGGTAACAGTCACTTGCTGACCACCTATTTCACGAAGACTGCGGCCAATACGTGGGACTATAATGTTGTTGCGGCTTTGCCAGACATTGACACATCTGGTTACAATGCTGCCAATCAGGACTCGACGCTCGGCATCGTTCGCGTGGGGACTGGGACCTTGACCTTCGGGACGAATGGCACTTTGCTCAACGAGAGCGTGGTCACTCGGTACGACGATGGTACCGCGGCGGGGACCGCTGGAGCTGCGCCGGGACAGTTGCAGATTGATTTTGTCGGTGCCACAGCAAACCAGCTCATGACCATGGACTTTGGGTCGAATACCACGAGTGGGGGAAACGGGCTTGATGGAACAACGCAATTCGGGGCCGAATCAGCACTGGTACAGCAGACCCAAGATGGGTATGCTGCCGGCTCACTCCAGGCCTTTTCCGTCGATGCGAATGGTATCATCAGCGGACGATTCTCCAATGGGCAACTCCGCGCTCTGGCACAGGTCGTCCTCGCCCGTTTCCCCGATCCGATTGGCTTGACCAGGACGGGAAAAAATACCTTTGCCCAGTCCGGCAACTCCGGTCAGCCGGTCAATGGAACTCCGGACAGCGCCGGGTTGGGACGTGTCTTGTCCAACTCACTGGAGTTGTCAAATGTCGATCTTGGTGAAAGTTTTATCGATATGATCGCGGCGCAGCGAGGGTTCCAGGCAAACTCGCGTGTAATCACCACGTCCGACGAAATCTTACAGGAATTGGTTAATCTAAAACGGTAGATCTGCTCTTTCGCGGTAGGGCTGGGAGCGATAAGGACTCCCAGCCCCTCCCTCCTTCACTCCGCCCTCTCATCCGGTGTCAAGTTCTACTCGTGGCCATTATCCAGCGCCCTGTCAGCTTCTTGACGGTGTCAAGAGGTTGCTTGACAGCAGCGCTGCTGCGCCCAGTCGTGCGTGGTGTATGTCGTATGGAAGCATGCGCCAGATATAGGGATTCATGATTCTTGCTGCCGATGAGTCGCAACGTGTAGTGGCATATGCATTGCAGTCTCCGCTCCGGGCCAACGAGTTAATGGAGGAGGAGTTATGGCAGATGCAGCCGCAGGTGACGAAAAAGCTTCCGCAGCGGCCCCCGCTCCGGCGTTCCCCATCAAACTGCTCATTATTGTCTCAGTCATTGCCTTGGTATTCGGGGTTGGTGGGGCATTCGTCGTCGTCAAATTCCTTGGAGGGAGCAGCAAAGGGGCTGAAAGTTCAGCGGATCACAAAGGTGAGGCCGAGGAAAAGGTCGAGTCTAAGGGCGAGGCTGGTGGAAAACATGGTCAGGCCTCGTCGTCTGGTGTCATGTTCGATGTGGATCCTTTCATCGTCAATCTCGCAGACACCCAGGAAGTGCGGTATTTGAAGTTGACTCTCAAGCTCGAGGTGGACAGCGAAGCGGTCTCTACTGAACTGTCCACACGAATTCCTCAGCTACGGGATGCAGTCCTGGTCTTGCTTAGCAGCAAGGACGTCAATGCAGTCAGAACGACGCAGGGGAAATTCCAGCTCCGTGATGAAATTACTCAGCGCATCAACGGGCTCCTGAAGAAGCCGGGAGTACGATCGGCCTATTTTACTGAATTTGTCCTTCAGTAACCGCAGACACCATGGAAAAGATTCTATCGCAGGACGAAATCGATGCGCTCTTGAAGGGCGTGGTGTCTGGCGAAGTGGACACGGCTCCGAAGGAATCTGCTCAGGAAGCCACAGGGGTCAAGGGCTATGATCTGTTCAGTCAGGAGCGAATCATCCGTGGGCGGATGCCAACCCTGGAGATGATCAACGATCGCTTTATTCGTCGTCAAACCGTTGTCTGGACCAGCATGTTTCGGGAGGCCATTGATTTTGCCATCGTTGGGACCCAGGTGATCAAATTCGGGGAGTTTCTGAAAAAGGTTCCGATGCCCTCATCGTTGAATGTCTTTCATATGACTCCGCTGCGAGGGAGTGGCCTCTTCGTGATGGATGCGTTCCTTGTGTACCTGATCGTGGACTATTTTTTTGGAGGGAAAGGTCAGACCCATGTGAAGCCCGAGGGGCGAGAATTCACATCCGTCCAACTGCGGATTATTAAGAAGTTGTTACTCCAATCGCTTGTCGATCTCGAAAAGGCCTGGCATGCCGTTGTGCCGATCAAGGTCGAGTATGTGCGGTCTGAGAGTAACCCTCAGTTCGCGATGGTGGTGACCGCATCTGAAATCGTCGTCGTCGTGACCTTACAGGTCATCTTAGGGGAAACCGCCAGGGATCTATACATTGTGTATCCCTACAGCATGCTCGAACCGATCAAAGAGAAGCTCTATTCCGGTCTCATCTCCGATCAACTCGATCAAACCGGCGAGTGGGGCCAGCGATTCCAAGAGCGATTGCACGAGTGTCCGCTGCCGATTACGGTGCGGATGGGAACCGCCACGGTCACGGTGAAGGATGTGATGAATTTTGCACCGGGTGATGTGATCTTACTTGACCAGCATCCAGGAGATCCGCTCGACTGCTATATCGAGGGACATCACAAATTTCAGGGCAGTCCTGGCATTTACAAGGGCAATCACGCATGCCGCGTGACCAAAGTATTGAACGAGTCGTGACACCATCGAGAGAGTAACTATGGCTGAATCAGACTCCGCAACGCATTTCGATTCTCAGACGACCGGGAACCCATCCCCGCAGCCGGCTTCGTTTCCGTCTGTCCAAAGCGCAGAGACGGGTGGAACTCCCAAGAATATTGATTTCATTTTGGATATTCCCATGAGCGTGACCGTGTTTGTCGGATCCACGAAGATGGCCATTCGAGATTTGTTGCAACTCGCGCAAGGCTCCGTCATTGAGCTGGATAAAGTCGCGGGCGAGCCGATGGAAGTGATGGTGAACAACAAGCTGGTGGCGCGCGGTGAAGTCGTGGTCGTCAACGAGAAGTTTGGTATTCGCTTGACGGATGTGGTGAGCGCGGCGGAACGCGTGCAGCACTTGCGCTGAATGATCCGAAGGAGAGGCCGTGATTGATCTGTGGGAAAGTCTGTTCCGTACCGTCGCAGCCCTGGCCATCGTGCTGGTGTTGATGGGGCTTGTCGCGGTGGCGGTCCGGCGAGTGATGGGGCAACGACTGGGAGTTGCCGGCGGGCGTCCGCTCGTACGGGTCTTGGCCAGTGGCTATATCGCTCCACGCAAGACCATTTCCGTCGTGTCGGTTGCGGGAGAATATTTGATTGTGGGGACGACCGCGACCGATCTTGTGCCGCTCGGACGCATCAGCGATTCAGCCGAATTGCGGGATATGCTCTCTCTCAACAGCGAGAACGCCTCCACTGAAGCGGCGCCGGCCTCTCAGGAAAGGTTTGCGTCCTGGCTGCGGCGTTTCCCGTTCGGTGCGTTGCATCATAACAAGGGACTTCATGGCCGATAAGCACAAGTCGCACGCGCACAGATTCTTGGGGATTCTCCTCGGAGGGATCATGTTGCTTGTGATGCCGCTGTCAGAAGCGGTCGCGGCCGGCCCATCGGTGAGCATCGACTTTGGCGCGGATGGTCCAAAACAAACCGCGGTGGTGATCCAGATTCTCGTTTTGCTCACGGTGCTCTCCTTGGCACCGGCCTTGTTCATCATGGTGACGTCCTTTACCAGGATCGTGATCGTGTTGGCTTTTCTTCGACAAGCGCTCGGAACGCAGTCCGTTCCTCCCAATCAAGTCTTGCTGTCCTTGGCGTTGTTTCTGACGATGTTCATCATGGCTCCGGTGGGGCAGGCCGTCTATAACAACGCGCTCCAACCATTGATGGCTGAGCAGATCTCCTATGAAGAGGCGTGGAAGAAGGGCATCGAGCCGGTGCGAGGCTTTATGCTGCGTCAGGTACGGGAAAAGGATCTCGAACTGTTCATCACGCTGAGTCACGTGCCAAAGCCAGATCGGGTTGAGGACGTGCCAACCCAGGCGATCATCCCGGCTTTCATTCTGAGCGAGCTGCGGATTGCCTTTCAAATTGGATTCTTAATCTATATCCCTTTTCTCATCGTCGATATGGTTGTGGCCAGTATTCTCATGTCGATGGGCATGATGCTTCTTCCGCCTGTCGTGATCTCGCTGCCGTTTAAGCTGATCTTGTTCGTTTTGGCCGATGGGTGGTACTTGGTCGTGGGGTCAATGGTGAGAAGTTTTCACTAGGGCTGAGCGGTTTGTTGATAGACGACATCGGATGGTCAAGTGCCGAGAAGAGGGATGATCACGTGACACCAGAAATGGTAACGGAACTGGCCAGACAAGCGTTAGAAACGACGTTGTTGGTGTCGTCACCGATTCTGGGGCTGAGTTTGTTCATCGGTCTGGCTATTAGTGCGCTCCAAGCCATGACGCAACTGAACGAAGCCACGCTCACGTTTGTTCCGAAAGTGGTGGTCTTGTTTGTGGCGTTGCTGCTCTTTCTCCCCTGGATGCTGAGCACCATGACCACGTATATGGCCAATCTCCTCATGAATATTCCCAACTATGTGCATTAACAGGATGTTGAAAAAGTCTTCCAGCTTCGTTCTCGCATCGCTCAGAGGCTCAACGTACCGAAGCGTACGCCTCGCCTCTTCGCTCGCTGTGGCCTTGCTGGAAGGCCTTTTTGAACATCCTGCGGGCTATGGGCATCCGGTCTATGACATCCAAGCTGTGTGGAGTTGCGGATATCAGAATAGTTCTTCAATGACCTGCTAGTACGAGGCGAATGGCGTTGACGCAGACCATCCAGATTCTCCTTCCAGAATTCCAAGGATTCTTGGTCCTTATTTCCCGTATCGGTGGGCTGTTGGCTGCGTTGCCGGTGTTGAGCGGGCGGGCTGTTCCGGCGAAAATCAAACTGGCGCTCGTCTTGGCGTTGGGCGTGTTGTTGGCTCCCATCGTTCCACTCCCAGCCGTGCCCTATGACCCTGTTGTCATGGCCGCCGGACTCATCAATGAAATGGTCATCGGTTTGGCGATCGGACTGGCCGTGCGATTATTTTTTGGGGCGCTGGAATTGGCCGGAGAGGTGATTGGCGTGCAGATGGGCTTCGGCGTGGTGCAACTGTTCGATCCCACGACAGCCGAACAGACCCCCATCATCGGCCAATACTTCACCCTTCTCGCGACTCTCATCTTCCTCTCGCTGAACGGACATCTGTTGCTGGTGGCGACGATTATCTCAAGCTATGAATCCATTCCGGCATTTGGCGCCTCTCTCACAGGAGGCATGGGGGAGGCGATTCTCCGCCTCGCTCAGAACATGTTTGTGGTGGGGTTGAAGTTGGCCGTGCCGGTACTTGTCATCATCCTCCTGATCAATCTTCTTCTCGCGTTGCTGGGACGGGCGGTCAGTCAGATCAACGTATTTGTGTTGAGTTTCCCTGTCACGATCGCCGGCGGGTTGGCGGTGATGTCGCTGTCCGCGCCGTTTGTGACGGAACTGTTAGTTCGAGAAATGGAGCGACTGCAATTCACGATTGATGAGCTTCTGAGGGCGTTGGGACATGGCTGAGGATCGAAGTAATAAGACCGAACCCGCGACGCCGAAACGGAAAGAGGACGCGCGCAAGAAAGGACAGATCGCGATCAGTCGCGATCTGTCGACGGCCGTGATCCTCTTGAGTGGCGTCGGGCTGCTGGCGGCCATGTTGCCGGTTGGTCTTCAGAAAATGACGGAGATGACTCGTCAAGGGCTTACGCTCTCGTTTCCCTTAGCGTTCTATAAAGACATGTCTATCGAACAGGTGTACGAAGTCGTCATCCATGCCGGCCTCACCGTGGTGATGCTGAGTCTTCCGGTCGTGCTGGGCATTCTGGTCATGGGGAGCGGTGCGTCGTTGCTGCAATCAGGGTTGTTATGGCGTGCTGATGCGATTCAACTGGATGCCACACGCATCAGTCCGATCAAAGGGTTATCTCGATTATTCTCATTGCGGTCTGTGATCGAGCTGGTCAAGGGGCTCCTCAAAATCGCGATTGTGACGGGTGTCGGTGTGTGGGTTGCGCGGTATGACGTACTCCAGATTCCAGGGTTAATCGGGTTCGATATGGGTACCGCCCTGGGTGTTACTGGACGGCTCGCCTTGAAGGTTGGATTGGCTGTCGCTGGGGCGATCGCGGTCCTAGCCGGGTTTGACTATTTCTACCAGCGCTATGAGTGGGAACGCAGTCTGCGGATGTCGAAGGAAGAGGTCAAGGAGGAACACAAGTCCGCGGAAGGCGATCCGCTCATTAAGGGTCGCGTGCGGACACTCCAACGAGAGCTGACCAGGAAACGCATGATGGCCGCCGTGAAAACGGCGGACGTGGTGGTGACCAATCCGACACATCTGGCTGTCGCGCTGAAGTATGACACCACCACGATGGGAGCTCCTGTGGTGGTTGCTAAAGGAGCTGGCTTTGTCGCTGAGCGTATCCGTGAGTTGGCTCGACATCACGGGGTGCCAGTGATCGAACAGAAGTTCGTGGCGAGAACACTCTATAAACTCGTCGAGATTGGCAAGGAGATTCCAAACGATCTGTATCGTGCGGTTGCGGAGATTCTCGCGTTTGTGTATCGCGCCAGAGGTGTGACTCCATGAACAGGATGCTGAGAAAGTCCGCCAGCGGTGTTCTCGCGTCGCTCAGAGTCTTAACGTACCGAAGCGTAGGCCTCGCCTCTTCGCTCGCTACGGCCTTGCTGGACAGCTATTGTGAGCATCCTGAAGTTGTTCCGACGTCAGCAGGTACGGAAACATTCCGTCATGGTGTGTGCATCACCCGAATGTGTTCTTAGACTTCTAGGAGATTATGGCAACGGCAATCGAACCGATAGAACAACCTCAGTTCATCAAGCATCCGGACATTGTCATCTCCCTTGGGGTGGTGGCTATTCTCATGGTGATGCTGTTGCCATTGCCGCGCTTTGTACTCGATCTGTTGTTAAGTTTCGATATCACGCTGTCGGTGATTATCTTGCTCGTAGGACTTCAAGTGCGGCGCCCCATTGAGTTCTCGGTATTTCCATCGATTTTGCTAGTGATTACATTGTTCCGGCTGTCCCTCAACATTGCCTCCACGCGACTGATATTGCTGCATGGCAACGAAGGGGCAGGAGCTGCCGGCGAGGTGATTCGGGCGTTCGGCAACTTCATCGTCGGGGGTAATTACACGGTTGGTCTGGTCGTCTTCTCGATTCTCGTGATCATTAATTTCGTCGTGGTGACAAAGGGAGCCGGACGTGTCGCCGAGGTTGCCGCCCGCTTCACCTTGGATGCCATGCCCGGAAAGCAGATGAGTATTGATGCGGATCTGAATGCTGGTGTGATCAATGAGGCAGACGCACGCCGCCGTCGCCGAGAAATAGCGGAAGAAGCGGACTTTTACGGATCGATGGACGGAGCCAGCAAGTTTGTTCGTGGCGATGCCATTGCCGCCGTCATTATCGTCTTCGTCAACATCATCGGCGGATTGGCGATCGGGATTCTGCAACAGGGTATGAGTCCGGGACTGGCGGCTCAAACCTATACCGTGCTGACGGTTGGTGAGGGATTGGTCGCGCAGATCCCTGCTCTGATCGTGTCGACTGCCGCCGGTATCGTGGTGACTCGCGCCGCCTCGGACACGGATTTAGGCGGGGAGATGACGCGGCAACTCTTGACCTCCCCCAAACCCGTGGGCATGGCTGCGGGTATCCTCATTGCGCTTGGATTGGTACCTGGGCTTCCGCATGTGGCGTTCTTAGCATTAGGGAGTGCCCTTGCGTGGGTCGCCTATCACCTCCATCTGCGCGAGCAGGTTCAAGCCGTTCCCACCCCCACTCCCAGCATGCCCAAGACCGAGGACGGTCAGACCCGAGTGATCCCGCTCGATCTTATGGAGGTGCAGGTGGGGTACGGCTTGATCGGTCTTGTCGAGGGAACGCAGGGCACCGCCTTGCTCGATCGGATTAAAGCGCTCCGGCGGCAATTTGCGGAATCGATGGGCTTTGTCGTCCCTCCCATTCATATCCGTGACAATCTCCAGCTGCGTCCGAACGAATACGCCATCATGTTGAAGGGCGTGGAGGTGGCCAAGGCTGATGTCTTACCTGGGCATTTGTTAGCGATCGATCCAGGGACCGGTCAACGCGGCTTGGTGCAGGGCATTGCAACCAAGGAGCCTGCATTTGGGTTGCCTGCACTCTGGGTGCCTGAAGATGCGAGGGAGCAGGCTCAAATGGCGGGGTATACCGTGGTGGATGCAGGCTCGGCCATCGCCACACATCTATCCGAGTTGATCAAACGCCATAGTGCTGAACTGTTGGGACGGCAGGAGGTGCAAACGCTTTTGGATGAAGTGGGACAATCACATCCGAAGTTGGTGGAGGAACTCATTCCCACGCTGCTGCCCCTCGGAACAGTCGTCAGGGTTCTCGGAAACTTGCTCAAGGAGGGCATTCCGATTCGGGATCTCCGGTCGATCCTCGAGGCAATTTCTGATCATGCCACCACCACCAAAGATGCAGAAGTCCTGACCGAGTATGCACGGCAGGCGCTGGCTCGCACAATTACCAAGCAGTATCTCGCATCTGACGGTAGTCTGCAGGTCATTACCCTGGATCCTCGGCTAGACCGGTCATTGGCCGAACAAGCCGCGGCATTGCCGCCTGGGGCCATGTTGAACCTTGACCCCACGCTCTCTCACAAGCTGTTAACTGGTCTCAAACAGGCTGCCGAACGGGTTGCGGCTCGCGGGCAGCAGCCGATCGTACTCTGTTCGCAGGTTGTTCGCCGCCATCTCCGTCGACACAGCGATCGTCAGTTGCATGCCGTTCCCGTCATGGGACTCAATGAAGTGGATGCGTTTGTCCGCCTGCAGTCGTTAGATACGGTGCGGATCGATTTTGAATTGGCGTAGCTCATCGTCAGGTAAGCCATGAAGGTCAAAACATTTCACGCGCTCACAATGCAGGATGCCATGCGCGCCATCAAGGAAGAACTCGGGCCGGATGCCATCATCTTGTCTACTAAAGAGGTGCGTGAGGGAGGGCGAGTCGTCCAGGCATTCAATCGACCGGTTCTGGAAGTGATGGCCGCATCCGATCAAGATGCCCAACGGCCCTCTCAGGTGGCAGACAACGTGTCACGCGGTGCTGCGCCGGGGAGACCGTCTCATGAAGGGTCGGAGGCCCTGCCGACGTTTCAACAGACCTTGCACGGGATGCTGAAGCCGAATCGCGAGGCGACGACACCACCCGCCGGTCGGTCCGCCTCGTCGAAGCCATCTCGAGTGCACGTGAAGCTGAATCGTCGTCGACAGTTCCGCACCGTCGTGAACGAATTGGGGCGCCTATTGGAGGACTTATCGCGGGAAAATGTCCGGTCAATCGGAAGTCAACCGGTGCCGATGCTGGCCTGGCTGCGCCACTCGCTGATCGAGCAGGGGATGAAGGCTTCCACCGTGGAGTTCCTGATACATGAGGCGTGCAAGACGGACCAAGTATCCGATCCAGGCGACGATGAATCGATTCGGCGTGCACTACAGCGTGAGATCTCCACTCGTGTGCGAACGAGCGAGTCGCTCCAGAATGGAGAGGGATCGCCCTCAATCGGTCTTCTGATCGGACCTAGTGGAGCCGGGAAGACCGCGGCTGTGGCCAAGCTGGCTTCCTATTATCGGCTTGAGCAGCGGAGATCCGTTGCCCTCATTACCTTTGATACGTATCGGGACACTGCAGTGGAGCAGCTGCGTCGGTATGCCAAGGTCGTGGGGGTGCCATTCGCTTGCGCCGTGTCAGCTCGACAAGTCCATCAAGGGCTCCGTCGTCATACGCGAGTAGATCGTGTGCTGATCGACATGCCTGGGATCGGACCAGGTGACCTGGCATTGGCGAAAGAACTGCAACGGCTGCTTCCACAGGGGGCCGTCACCACTCATCTAGTCCTTCCGGCTTCCACCAGGGAGCAGGAGCTCTGTCGGATTACGAGACGCCTCAGTGATCTACCCCAGCTGCGTCTTCTGTTCACGAAGCTCGATGAGACGGAATCGTTTGGCACCATTTTTGAAGTTGCGCATCAAACCGGGGTGCCGCTTTCCTATTGGAGCATCGGACGGCGAGTTCCTGGGGATATCGAGGTTGCCTCATCGGAACGTTTGGCGGCGTTGTTGACTGCAGAACCCTCGACCAATTCTCAGGAGGTTGTCAATCGGGTCGGTCAATCATCCGGCGCAATTCCTGCATTAGTGGAAGCCGCAATTCACCACGGATAATCTGGTTGGAGGTCTCGCTATGCCGTTTGGAACAAGAAGGTCTGTCCTTATGTCGGAGGATCTGAGTCGTGGAGATGGGTCATCCACTCGCGTCATCGCGGTGTCCAGCGGCAAGGGAGGAGTCGGCAAGTCTAATGTGGTTGCGAACCTTGCGGTGTCACTCACGAAGGTTGGGAAGCGGGTGCTGATTTTGGATGCCGACCTCGGCTTAGGTAATCTGGATGTCCTCCTGGGGCTCGTTCCGCAGCATACGATCGAAGACGTATTGAGAGGCACACATACGCTTGATGAGATCGTGCTCAGCGGCCCAGCGGGCATCCATGTGCTTCCGGCCAGTTCCGGCGTTGCCCGTCTGACGGCGCTGACAGAAGCCCAACAGGTGATGATCCAGGAACAGTTGGCCCAGCTCACGTCAGAGATGGATGTGCTCTTGATCGATACCGGGGCGGGCATCTCGCCAAACGTCACTTTTTTTGCCTCTGCGGCAGATGAGACGATCATCGTCGTCTCGCCGGAGCCGACATCGCTCACGGATGCCTATGCGCTGATCAAAGTCTTGGCCCGTCAGTATCGAGAACGCCGTTTCAAAGTACTGGTGAATCAGGCGAAGAGTCCCCGTGAAGCGGCTGAAGTATTCGGGAAGTTGGATGTGGCGGTGGATCATTTTCTTCATGTGGCCGTCGAATTAGTCGGGGCAATCCCTTATGACGACTATGTGCATTTGGCCGTCATGCAACAGAAGGCGCTCTGTGAGTTATTCCCAGATGCACCAGCAGCCCAAGCATTCCGGAGGTTGGCACATCAAGTTATCCAATGGCCGAGGCCTGATCTCCCTAAAAGTTCCGTCCAGCTTGTATGGCAACGGGCGGTGACGCCGGCGAGTAACTGACCAACGATCGGACATGGGAAGATCATGAGCAAGACTGCATTACCACACGAGCGAAAAGCATTTGCGGCCCAGGCAGCCAGACGTGAAGAGCTGATCAAGGAGTTTGCTCATGTTATTCGCGCGATGGCCCATCGACTGGCCTTCCGCCTCCCGGCGTACCTCGACGCGGAGGATCTGATTTCGGTTGGCACCATTGGACTCATGGATGCCATGGATAAGTATGACCCCACACGAGAAGCGAAGTTTAAGACGTATGCGGAGTTCAGAATTCGTGGCGCCATGCTTGATGAGATTCGATCGATGGATTGGATCCCGAGATCGGTTCATGAACGCATCGGCTTGCTCCAAAAGACGCACACGATGCTGATGAGCCGATTGGGTCGGCCGCCCCATGATGAAGAGGTGGCGACGGAACTGAAGATGTCCCTGGAAGAGCTAGATGATTTCATTACGCGGGCCAGAGGGGCGGTGATGATTAGTGTGGACGATTTAGGCCTTCATGAACCAGACGGGCATAAAGTGGTCAAGATGTTGGCCGATACGCACACGCCGGATCCCTTGTCCTCATTGGTCAACGAGCGTGAACGTGCATTGATTGCCGATGCTATCCACAAGTTGCCGGAAAAAGAGCGCCTTGTTCTGAGCTTGTATTACTACGAGGAGCTTACGATGAAGGAAATCGGAGAGTTACTAAAGGTCACTGAATCACGGGTTTGCCAAATCCATACGAAGGCTATCATCCAGCTCAAGGCACTCTTGCATAAACCGAGTTGATGCTATCCGCCGACCGACTCGGCAGGGTGCTCGATTCTCAACGTGGCTCGGCTTCAGTTCTGAGTCCTAGAACCCCGTACCACTCTAGACGAGATCTCGACTAGCACCTGCTATAGCCAGGTCCTCAATCAGCAATCAAGATTATGCATATGCACATGAAGGTCTCACATCATACGTTCCCACGATTGGTGCAACGATCGCTTGTATGGTGGTCTGCCTCAGCAACGGTGTGTGGCAGAAACATAGGGTGGATGGGGACGACACTGGCTGATTCTGGGAGCTTGGCTGACGTCCTAGCGAATGGTCGAGTACACGAAGCGAGGCACCCACGAATCGTGGCTGTTCCATTGCTATGGTTGACACGACCAGCCGTACATCCCTTCCCTACAGTTTTGGGTTGGCATGAGGCGTCCCTCACCAGTCAGTACTGGGAATAATTTTCACCTCAGTGGGTAGAATCCACCCTCGCAGTATGGCAGAGGGATTCCATACCAGCCTGTTGTTCCACAGCGGAAGTCAGTTCATGCCTGCATTTGGCTGAGTTCGCATTCGATATACAGTAATCTCTGTTCGGAACGAATCTGGCATAAGGGTTGCTGTCTCTCGAAGAGAAAAGGAGTCGGCAATATGAATCGAGGTATCTATTCCATCTTGTCTGGCGCACTCGCCCATGAGCGGCGCATGCAAGTGTTTGCGAACAATATGGCTAATGTGAATACCGCTGGCTTCAAGCAGGATGAGCAGGCCTTCAAAGCCATATTCCCACGGTACCATTCGGTCGCTCCCACTGGAGGCCGAACTGTGGGATTGGCTCAGCAGATCACGGCCAGACCATTCGGACCATCTGAGCGTGTGTTTGTCGCACCACATCAGATCAAGACCACATTTGAGCCAGGCCGCATCCGATTGACCGGCAATCCGCTGGACGTTGCCATTCAAGGGCAAGGGTTCTTTGAGGTACAGACGCCACAAGGGTCTCGATACACCCGCAACGGCATGCTGTCACTGGATAATCAACGCCGGCTGGTGACAGGACTTGGCTATCCCGTGATGGGGACGAGGGGTGAGATCAAGATTCCTCCAGGAAAATTAGAGATTACGTCACAGGGAGACATCAAAGTCGATGCTAAACCTGTGGCGACAATCAAAGTCATGGAATTTGCGGCTGAAAACATGCCGCAGAAGTCGTCGGAAGGGCTGTTCTTCTCGGAGAAAGGCACGGTGAGCAAGAATCCGGAGATTCAGGTTGGGCACATCGAAGAGTCCAACGTCAATTCCATTGGCGAGATGGTGAAGATGCTTGCGGGTATGCGCAACTATGAATCAACGCAAAAGCTGATTCAATCGCTTGATCGTATGACTGAGGTCACGATTCAAGATGTAGGACGAGTGCTCTAAGACTGTGAAGTGTCGTTGGTCGTCGGTCATTCGTACACATCAGCTCGTGCGTGTCAGGTTTTACGAACGGCAAGATACGTAGGAGGATTCCATGATTCGTGCCATGTGGACCGCAGCGACCGGAATGACGGCTCAGCAGATCAATGTTGACACGGTCGCCCATAACCTTGCCAACGTCAACACCAACTCCTTTAAACGCAGCCGAGCTGAGTTTGCGGACCTGCTGTATCAGATTCAACGACTCCCCGGTACCAGCGCCTCCAATGTCGGGGTCTTTCCAGTCGGCATCCAGGTTGGGGCAGGGGTACGCCCAACGACTGTTGCGAAAGAATGGATTCAGGGGAATATGCGCCAAACGAACAACGAGACGGATTTGGCGATCGATGGAGCAGGGTTTTTTCAAGTCTCCCGTCCTGATGGGACGATCATGTATACCCGCAATGGATCGTTTAAGCGTGACAATGTGGGCAATCTCGTGACCGGCGACGGTGATCTTCTCAATCCCGTGATTACGATCCCGTCCGGCGCGCTCAAGTTGGATATCGGGCAGGACGGCACGGTCTCCGTTTTGCTGCCAGGTGTGACGCAGTCGTCGCAAGTGGGGCAAATTCAATTGACTCGGTTCGACAATCCTTCCGGGTTGGTCGCGATGGGGGGCAATCTCTTTATTGATAGCTTTGCTTCCGGTCCTCCGACGCAGGGGACCGGCGGCTTCACCACCGGATTCGGGACGATCCAGCAAGGATTCTTGGAGAGTTCGAATGTTAATCTCGCCGAAGAAATGGTCAATATGATCATTGCGCAGCGAAGTTACGAGATTAATTCCAAGACGATTCAGGCGTCCGACGAAATGATGGCCATTGCAAACAATCTCAGACGATAAGGAGCGGCTCATGTCTAGGATTTGGCTGACCATGATCATGCTCCTTTCATCTGTAGTCTTCGACGTGACGACATCACGTGCAGGACCTAGTGGTGGGTCTCGGCCCATCCTATCTGAGTCCCGAGGTCCGATTCATCAGGCGACCGACACCGTTGTGGACCGACCGGCTGTCAGTGAGGTCAGTCCTGATCTCATTCGGAAGGCCATTCAGAAACATCTGGAGAGCGACTGGGGGCACAAGGTTAAGACGGTACATGTGACGGTGTTGGATCCCGCGGATTCTGTGATGCTCCCCGGCGGGACGGTGGAGTTGCAAGTTACTCCCAACTCGCTGGAAGAAGGTCTAGGACGGCGGATGTTTCATGTGGAGGCGGTCGCAAACGGGAAATCTCGGAAAACGATCCAGGTTGTTGCTGATATTGCGGCGATGATCGACGCGGTTGTTGTCACCCGTTTTCTGAAGGCCGATGAACTGATTGATATGAGCGATCTCAAGACGGTCGGATTGCGGGTTCATCAGGTGAACCATTCCTTCATCACCGATCAAGCAGAGGTCATCGGAAAGAGCGCATCACGGCCTCTTCCGCCCGAGACACCGCTACGCCCAGCCTTTGTGAAGCCTCCGTTGGTGATGAAGAAGGGTGATCGAGTCCTCATCGAGGCGCGGCGTGGAGGCCTGTCGATTCGGGCGAGTGGCGTAACGAAAGCAAACGGACAAGTCGGACAGACCGTCATGGTCACCAATCTGGAGTCCGGTCGGGAGCTAAGAGCCAAAGTGGTGGCTCCAAATCTTGTTGAGGTGGAGTTCTAGCTGAATCGTGGCAGAGAACACCATGCATTTTCACTGTAATCTGCTTTTTCATATGGCCGTACGTAGCCTGGTCATCACCATCGCCCTGCACGGATGTTCAAGCCCGCCGAGCCCGTCGAGCAAGGTGACTGTGCCGCTGCTCCCTCCTCCAAAGACGCTTGGCTCGCTCTGGCAGGAAGAAAACGGACGAGCCTATCTCTATGAAGATATGCGTGCTATGCGGATCGGGGATATTCTGACTGTGAAAATCTCCGAAGTTCATAAAGGGTCCAAGTCAGCCGATACGGCGGTTCAACGGGATTCGACGATTAAGAACGGCATGGTCGGCAGTGGTATGGGATATATCGGGCTTCCAGGGATCCGCTTCAGCGATGAAACAAAGCGTGGCTTCGGAATCAATGCGAACGCTAATAACAAGTTCGATGGGAAAGGTTCCACCAATCGTGAAGGCACATTGACAGGGACCATCTCTGCGATCGTGACAGAGGTGCTTCCCAACGGGGATCTTCGGATCGAGGGACGACGTGAGGTGAGTGTCAACAGTGAAAAGCAGCTGATGACGATTGGTGGGATTGTCCGGCGTGTCGATGTGGATACCAAGAATACAGTGGCTTCAAGTGCCATTGCGGACGCTAAAATCGAATACTCAGGCTTGGGTGTGCTGGACGATGTGCAGCGACCCGGGTGGTTGATCCGTATTCTCAATTGGGTCTATCCGTTCTGAGGGGAAGAGGGGCTATGACGGTTCAGCCGAGACGAAAACCGACTCCGAGAAGCATGCTCAAGCGGCGTCCGTTGAATCTTCGTACGCTTCAAATGATGGTGCAGAGTGGGGTTGTCCGACGGGCAGATTTTGATCCTCCCACGTTTGGGAGCAGAACGCGATTCCATGCGTTAGATGATGCTGATCACGCTTCGAGGAAAGATTCGGCTTCTGAACAAGGATGGCTGTCGCGCATCATACTTGGTCCTCGGTTACAGGTCTCTGTTCCCAAATGTTCATGGAGAGGATAGGTGCCGCATACATGTTCATACGGTGGATCGCTCTAGTCAATGTGCTGGTCCTGACCAGTGGTGTGTTGACACCTTCCGGCGCCGATGCGGTGAGGATCAAGGATATTGGCATGATTGAAGGAGTCCGTGAAAACCAGTTGCTTGGTTACGGTTTGGTGGTTGGTCTGGACAGTACCGGCGACCGAGTCATCGGTGGACAGTTCACGATTCAGGCAATGATGTCCATGTTGAATAAGATGGGCGTCAACCTGGTGATCGATCCCATCCAGTTATTAACGAGAAACATCGCCTCGGTGATGGTGACCGCCAAGCTGCCTCCATTCTCCAAACCAGGGATGACACTGGATGCCTTGGTGTCGTCGATGGCGAATGCAAAAAGCCTGCAAGGCGGGACGCTCTTGCTCACGCCGTTAAAAGCAGCCAATCAGCAAGTATTTGCCGTCGCGCAGGGACCAGTCTCAATCGGTGGTTTTCTCGGCGGGACGGGAGGGGCTGGCGGCGCCACAGTGACGAAGAATCATCAGGCGGCTGGTGTGGTTCCTGGTGGCGCCATTATCGAGAAGGAGCTTCCTGTCGACATTGACTCATGGGCGACCGTTTCTGTGCTTCTCCGCCAACCCGATTTTACGACTGCCATCAGGACTGCCGAGGCCATCGAGAGTGCCTTTGGGAAAGGCAGTGCATCAGCCACGAATGCCGGATCTGTGAAGGCGACAATCCCTCAAGTGTTTCAGGGGCGCGTCGTCGAATATATCGCATCGATCGAGGGACTTGATGTGACCGTCGATTCTATAGCCAAAGTCGTGGTGAATGAACGGACCGGCACGGTGGTATTGGGAGAACATGTACGGATTTCCACATGTGCGATTTCTCACGGCAATCTCACGATCTCGGTCAAGAACACGTTGAACGTGTCACAGCCGACGGCGCCACTCATTGGTTCGTCCGCAGGACAGACGACTGTCACACCGGATGTGCAGACAGAGATTAAGGAGCAGGAGTCGAGGCTCCTGGTGGTGGATGAGACGGTAACATTGGGGGACGTCGTACGGGCTCTCAATGCAGTAGGAGTGACGCCGCGTGACCTTGTCGCAATACTCTCGGCTCTGAGGTCGGCAGGAGCGCTGCAAGCGAACCTTGAAATCATTTAGATGGACGAGTGCTACCTATGAACACGCTAGAACAATACGGAATCCATTCCGGGCCCTCTTCACCAGCATACGTGGATCCTGGATTGACCAGACGCGCGAGTCATCTTGTGTCTCAGATGAGTGCCTCGACATCGCAGGACCCTGCGGCGGCACGTCAACAAATGGTCCAAGCTGGCCAACAGTTCGAGGCCTATTTTGTCTCCTATTTACTGAAGGTAATGAGGGAAACGGTTCCTGAGGGAAGCATCACCAACAAGCAAGGGGCGTATTTCTACTCATTTTATGACGAGGAAATTGGGAAACGGGCAGCCGAGTCTGGGGGGATAGGCATTGCCAAGATGGTTCAGGAGTATGCGCAACAATATTTTTCCTCATCCCCCCCGAAACGCTCAAGTTCTTCTGGGTAAGAACCGATAAGAAGCTCGACCGGGGTAAAGTCAATAATTCTCTCGGATTGAGAGCTGAGAGGCGAGAGCCGGGGAAGGAGCGATAACATGCAGATTTCAGGCCATGGGAAGGTAGATCATCTTGCCAAACTGTTACTTGGGGTTCAGGACATCGAGGGGATAGGTAATCGGCAAGCGGCTGCCCGCACCCAGGTGGGTAAAGATGAGGTTCAGATCTCGGCCCAAGCGAAGGAACTTCAACGGATTCGGGAGCTGGCGAATCAGCCTGACCCTGAACGGAATGAACAGGTGGAGCGCATCAGGCGCGCGCTTGACAGCGGAACATACGATATCAGTGGCCGCGCGGTTGGCGATGCCATCGTGAAGCAGGTTCTAACCGACGCCGTACTCTGAGCCTCTTCGATCCAGTATAGCTGGCAAGCGACGAACGAGTCTCCGATATGGCCCATGGATGGGCAGGTTGTCGATTGTGAATACATTAATTTCTCTCGATCAGTTGACCCATATTCTCACCCGCGAATCCGTACAGTGTGATCTCCTGTCACAAAACATCACCCAAGAGCGGGAAGCCATCAAGTGCATGGCGCTTCAGGAGTTCGTCTCGATCAATCAATCAAGGATTTCAATTCTTGAGTGCTTGCACAGCCTGAAGGAAGAACTGGATGGTCTGCTGGAAGGCTTGGCAGTTGCCTACTACGTACCAGAAGCGGGGCGAACGCTGACAGAAATTCTACGCCGGACTCACAGTCCACAGGCAGGGTTCATTCTAGAACAGTATGAGCGGCTTGCGGAGAAGGTCCGTGTGGTGAAGCACGATATCGCGGTCAATCAGGTGCTGATCAAGAATGTTCAATCGTTTCTTATTCGAGCCATGGAGGCTCACCACCAACTGCTTCCGGGGGAGGCCCTCTATACCGTGTCGGGCTCTCAAAGCAATCGCGGCGTGTCGGCGGCGTTGATCAAGCGGCAGGGGTAAAAATCGATGGGAATTACCGGTATATTCGATATTGCAAAGACGGCTCTCTTCACAGCTCAACAAGCATTGACGGTCACTGCTCATAATATCAGCAACGTCAATACTCCTGGATTTTCTCGACAGGAGGTCATCCTGACTGAAAGTCATCCTATCCAAGGCCGTCCCGGACAAGTCGGCACAGGAGTGAGCGTTGAGGCAATCCGCCGAGTGGTGGATAAATATCTGAATCGAGAATTGACGAACGCTGAGGAAGGCGTGGGCCAATTCACCGTCACCAGTGATGAACTGCGGAGATTGGAGAGCTTGTTTGCTGACACGCGCGGGCGAGGCTTGGCGGGGCAACTGGATGAGTTTTTTAAGGCTCTGCAGGATGCAACAACGACACCTTCCCAGACTACCCCTCGCTCAGTGGTATTAGCAAAAGCCTCGACGCTGGCGAGCTCCTTCCATCAGATCAATGCGGACTTAGGCGAAACTCGTCGTGCCATCAACGTGCAAATCGGTGTGACGATCAGTGAGACCAATGGTTTCACCAGAATCATCGCGGAACTGAACGGGAAGATTAAATCAGCTGAGATCAGTGGTCAAAATGCCAATGACCTTCGCGATCAGCGTGATCTGGCTATTAATCAGTTGGCTACACGAGTAGATGTGTCGACACTTGAGCGATCTGACGGCACCGTCTCTGTCTTCACGGCTCGTGGGCTGGTCTTGGTCGAGCAGGAAACGACACGCAATCTCGTTGGGGTTGAGTCATCTGATAATCAGGGCCTTCTGGACATTGGGTACGACATTGGAGGAACCCAGCCGAGCATCATCAGTGATTTCATTTCTAGTGGAAAACTCCGTGGGCTTCTTGACGTGCGAGATGGAACGATTCCTTCGGTTCAACGAGACATTGATGCGCTGGCGGGATCGATATTGAATGAGGTGAATCAAATTCATCGCAGAGGATATGGTCTTGATGGCACTACTGGGCAAGACTTCTTTTCCGGATTATCCGTTACCACCAAAGCGTCAATCAAAAATAGTGGGTCTGGCCTGATCGGCAATGGAATAGTCACGGCACCGAGTGTCCTGACCTTCCATGACTATGAGATTAAGTTTAGCGGAACTAGCGGGTATACGATCCTCGATGCAACGACTGGGACTGGCATCAAAGGCAATTACACGGGAACGGCGATCGTTCCTCCGACCGTCGATGCTCCGTTCAACATTACTGGAGGGGTAAACGATACGTTGGTTGTCTCGGTAGATGGAACGACATCGGGAACCATTACGCTGAGTGGGGCAGTCTCTCCTGGACAACCCTATACCTCAGGCGAAGCATTGGCAGCTGAACTCCAGAGCAAAATCAACGCGGACGCCACGCTTGTTTCTGCTGGTCGGCAGGTCGCGGTGGTGTTTGAGAGTACGACGAATCGATTGGTGCTGCGGTCCAACTCTGTCGGTGGAACGAGTTCAGTTGATGTGACCGGAGGAACCGCAAGGGGGGGGCTTGGATTATCTGCCGGGACCAGCACCGCCGCATCCGGTACCTATAGCGGCCCACAAACATTTCACATTGATGGGATCTCCGTTACGGTGACTGGAGCGCCAGCTGCCACTGATGTCTTGAGCGTGAACACTCGTGAGAACGCTGCAAGAGATCTGACTGTTGCCCTGTCAGACCCCGCCAAGATCGCTCTATCATCGACGCGCGCTGGCGTTCCTGGGAACAACCAAAATGGACTGGCGCTTGTTAGTCTCCAGTCGAAAGCCGTTGCCGGGATTGGGAAGACGACGTTTGTGGATGCGTATCGCAAGACCGCAACGAATCTCGGAATTGCCTCGCAGGCGGCGAGTCAGCGCCTCGATGCGGAAGAAGTTCGTCATGAGCAATTACAGAGCTTCCATGCGCAAGTGTCCGGTGTGTCGCTCGATGAAGAGCTTGTAAATCTCCTCAAGTATCAGCGGGCGTTTGAAGCCGCTTCGCGCATGATCGTTGCTGCCGATGAAATGATGTCGACGTTAATCTCGCTGAAACGATAGGCGAAGGAGCATGCTATGCGCGTGACGGAACAACAGACGTTGGGATTCTTGCTCAACAACTATCAACGAGCTCGCTCCAGAGCGTTGAAGTTGCAGGAGCATCTCGCCACTGGCAAGCAGGTGTTGCAACCTTCCGATGATCCCGGCCGTTTCCACCGGATCGTTGGAGAAAAAGCGATTTTGGGAAAACTAGAACAGTATCTTCGCAATGTGAAAGCGGCAACCACGCGGGTTGATTTAGCCGATACCTCGCTCCAAGGGACGACGACGACTCTCTCTCGCATTAGACAACTGGCGGTTCAATATGCGTCCGATACCAATGGAGCGGCGGATCGGGCCACTGGTGGACATGAAATCAAAGAGTTACTGCAACATCTGCTCCAACTAGGAAACACCGAGTTTGATGAGAACCAACCGGTGTTTGGAGGTACGAGCCGCCACGGGTTCGCTGCGGGTTTGGCGCTGGCTACGCCTGTGACCGTGACGAACGCCGTGACAGATACCTTGACGGTCAAGGTTGACGGGATTACGTCGGGCACGATCGATCTCACCGGCGGTACCGAGACGCTTGGCGGTTCTGAATTAGCCGCACGAGTGCAGAGCCGTATCAATGCTGATTCAGCCTTAGTTGCCGCGGGGAAAAATGTCTCTGTCACCTATGCAGAGGGTCGTCTTGCCATTTCTTCGAGTTCTGACGGACCGACTTCGAAAGTAGAAGTGGTAGGCGGTTCGGCACGAGCCCTGCTTGGGTTCAATGGTGGCAGTGCCGGCGTCGGTACGACAACTTTTGTGACAACCGTGGCGACAGATGCGGCAGCTACGAACAGTGGAGGAGCATTGGTCTCGCAAGGGGAAATCGTGAGTGCGAGTGCGAACTCTTTCGATAACTATGCCATAAGATTCACAGGGTCGGGATCTTTCGATGTCCTCAATATTTCAGCGCCAGTGACGGTGACGGCTAATTCTTCCAATGTTGGTCGCGTGGGCAGAATTGATGCTGGTATCGCGGATCCTCAGCGAACTACTCTTAACGCGTATGAAGTACAGTTTACTTCAGCGGCACAGTATTCGGTCCTGAACACGACAACGGCAACGACCATTTCAACTGGGAACTCCTACGTGTCGGGTGGTGCCATCGAATTTGATGGTCTCCGCGTGGTGCTTGCAAATGGGAACCAGGGAGGACCCACCACTGGAGATCGATTCTCGGTCGCGGTTGCTCCGAAAACAGTCCTTTCCAATCAGCCATACACATCGGGTGGTCCGATCGTCTTTGATGGAATTCAATTGAGCATCACCAACGGTGCTTCAGCGCCGGCTGCGGGAGATCTGTTCCGGGTCGTGGCACACACGAAGTATGCGGGAGATTCCGGGAGCCATCTCATTGAAGTAGCGGACGGGCAGGTGATTCCCACCAACGTGCCAGGCGATAAAGCGTTCAGCGGATCCACCGTCAATCTCTTCGATACCGTGCAACGTCTCATCGCGGCGCTACGAGGAAATCACAAAGCCGGAATTGTTGAGAGCTTGGGTGATCTTGACCGAGCCATCGGTCAAGTGTCTGCTGCGTTGGGTACCATCGGTGCCGTGACGAACCGATTGGAATCGACGTCTGTGGCCTTGCAGGAGTCCAAAGATTTGGCGACAAACCAGTTGTCGTCATTCGAAGACATCGATCTGGCACGAACGATCTCAGATTTGACACTGCAAGAGTATGCGATTCAGGCGGCGGGTGCTACGCTTGGTCGCTTGTTTGATAACTCTCTCCTCAAGCATCTGCGGTGAGTCCGCCTCTCAAGTTTGTTCCGCGTATGGCCGATAGTTCAATGTGCCATTGTCAAACTAAGGACGTCTTGTATGTTAGTGCTCACACGACGACGTGGCGAAGGGGTGACGATTGGTCCCGATATTCGTGTGATCATCCTTGGCGTGAAGGGCGGGCAAGTGAGACTTGGAATCGAAGCTCCATCAACCGTGGCCGTTCATCGAGAAGAAGTGTATGCACGGATTCAGGATGAGAATCGATTGGCCGCGAAGACCCAGGCTGTGCCTCTGGATGCCTTTCGCCGATTAATCCCTCTGAAACAGCGCATTGCTCAATGAGGTTGCATCAGTGAAATGTATGTCGACCCGATTTGGTTCATTTGAGGTTCGCAGTGAAAGTCTCATTACATTTCCGTCAGGGGTTCTTGGGTTTCCTGAGCAGCATCGGTATGTGATGTTGGATCATGATGCCGAGGCTCCTATCAAGTGGCTTCAATCGGTTGAAGAGCCAGAACTGGCCTTTGTCATTCTGGACCCAAACACGTTTCATTCTGACTATCATGTTGAGGTACCCGCTGATGCGTTAGTAGAGATCAAGGCGCAAGTGGGAGAGGAGTTAGCCATTGCGGTGATCTTGACCATTCCCTCAGATGATCCGGATCGGATCACTGCGAATCTGCGAGGTCCGCTACTCATCAGTCACAAAACAAAACTGGGAAAGCAGCTGGTCCTTTCCGATGATTTCCCTACCAGGCACCCGTTGTTTCCGATCTCCGAGTCCCAACCGCCAACGCCGGAACAGGTTTCTCCTCCTGTAGAATGTCAAATCTAGCCAATAGATGTTGCGACTATTCTGGTACTCTGGATGGTTTGCTGGCCTTGTGGTACCGACCGTTTGATCTGACTTAGCCTGCCTGGCTCAGACCTGAGGGATCCTCAAAAAATAGGAAAGCTATTGTGTCGGCCTTGATCAGGCCGCTGCCTGAGTGATCGGCTGATAACCCTGCCGGTGGGATTCAAGTACACGGACGAGTCGTGCGACTTCGAGTTCGAGCTGCGCGTAGACGGGCGGGGCGTCGTGGAGCGTATTAAGGCGGCCAACTGCTTCGAGCCGACCGGCAGTCAGTGCGACTTCTGAGGCGCACAGGTTTCCGGCGGTCCCTTTGAAAGTGTGTGCCAGTCGTTCAACGGTGATCGAATCTGCATCGGCCAAGGCTGTTCTAATGTCAGTGAGCATAGTGTGGTAGCGATCAAGAAATAGGCAGACGAGTTGAGCAAACAACTCACTGTCGCCACCGATGTTCTGATACATTTGTTCAGGATCAAAGATCCCTCTGGTCGGGTCGATCCTGATAGGAGTTGGCTTCTGGTTGCCGGTTACGACCACATTGGGTGGCGTGGATACCCAACGAGCCAGGGCGCTCCGCAGTTCATTGAGTTTGATCGGTTTGGCGAGATAATCGTCCATCCCTGTCGCCAAACAGCGTTCGCGATCGCCTTGCATCGCATTGGCGGTGACCGCAATGATCGGAATATGCGGAGTCGATTGTGGTGCCTTGTCTGAACCGTTTGGGCTTTCACCGGGCGAGTCATGCGATGCGACTGCAGCTTCATCGTTGCGAATGCTTCGGGTTGTCTCAAACCCATCCATAACGGGCATCTGACAATCCATCAGGATGGCGGCATAGTCTCCCTTGGCGAGCGCCGTCAGCGCTTCTTGACCGTTTCCAACGACGTCTGGTTGGTAGCCAAGTTTTTCCACCATCCGCACCGCGAGCTTCTGGTTGACAATGTTGTCTTCCACGACTAACACGCGCTGATGGTGCACATGCTCCGCGACCATATGCCTGGTGACGAGTTGCGGCACGACTGATCGCGTGTGAGTTGTTTGTGGCTCTTGGCTCTCGAGCAGACCCAGAACCGTCCGAAGGCAGTCGCGTAATTCATCATGGCGGATGGGTTTCGGCAGGTAGCCCATCGCGCCCGCCTGGCGGGCCTGTTCTGCATGGCCACGCTGCAGCATTGAGGTCATGACGACGAGACGAATGCTGGATCCAGCCGGGTGACTTTGCAGCTCTCGTGCAAGTTGCAACCCATCCTTTCCGGGCATGATGACGTCCAAGATCGCGAGATCGTACGGCGTTCCCCGCTGTGCCGCCTCCGCGATGCGGTGCAAAGCCGATTCGGCATCTTCTGCAAGGTCGTCCACCATTCCCCAACCGGATACCAGATGGTGGAGGATCACGCGATTCGATTCATTGTCATCAACGATCAAGACACGCTTTCCGGTGAGATCTCCGGTCGGGAGAATTGCACATGGAGAATCGACTTGTTTCTGGAGGCGCGCGGTGCACCAGAAGGTGCTCCCCTTTCCCTCGGTGCTGCGCACTCCGATCTGCCCACCCATTAATTCCACGAGTTGCTTTGATATGGACAGGCCAAGGCCGGTGCCGCCATATTTTCTGGTCGTGGAACTGTCCGCCTGCACAAACGGACGGAACAGTTTGTCTTGAGTGTTGGGATTGATTCCAATGCCGCTGTCCGTGACTTCGAAGCGAATGACGGTTGTGTCGAGGAGGTCTTCTTCGAGATAGGCCTGCAGGGTCACCTCGCCCTTGTCCGTAAACTTCACCGCGTTGGCAACCAGATTGGTGAGGATCTGACGTAGGCGGCCTGGGTCACCTTTGAGTCCCGTCGGAACTGCGGCGTGTACCAGTCCGGTTAGCTCCAGCCCTTTCGTCTCTGCCCGCTCAGCGAATTGTGCCAACACCTGCTCCACTGTGGTTCTCAGATTGAAGTCGAGGCGTTCCAGTTCCAGCTTTCCTGCCTCAATCTTACTGCATTCGAGTACGTCGTTGATCAGCTGCAACAGTGCTTCGCCGCACTGCCGAATGGTCTCTGCGTAGGATTGTTGTTCGGACGTCAAGGACGTCTCCATCAACAGGCTTGTCATGCCGATCACCCCGTTCATGGGGGTGCGTAGTTCATGACTGACGGTTGCGAGAAATGCTGTCTTGACGCGTGCCGATTCCTTCGCCACCTCCAGGGCTTGGTCCAGGCAGCGGTTGCTCTGGAGAAGTTGGTCGGCGGAGAGTTGGAGCGCCTGCTGCGTTTTATGGACGCTCGTCATGTCGATGGCATAGCCACGCACGACGTCATGCGTGAGAACCGGGCAGAAGGTCCATGAAAAACTGGCTTCTGGAAGTACGATTGCCTCATCATGAAGCACATAGCCTGTGGTGAGACAGCGTTGCACGATGTCCGGAAGGCTACGCGGGGCGACGTTGGGAAATCCTTCGAGGCTGTATCCGAATTGAGTGAGCAGGGAGATCATCGCTGGATTGGCATACAACAGGCTCATCTGCCGGTCCAGTTCGATCATCGGTAAGGGACTTTCCTCAGCGATCGCGGCCAACCGATTGCAATCCTGCTCCAATTCTCGTTCATGAGACAAGTCTCGGATGCTGAGAATCAGTACGGCCTTTCCATTGAATGTGCCGGGTGCGCAGGCCCATTCTACGGGAACGGGAGGGGTTGCTTTCCGCAAGAGGAGCTGTTGCATGACAGAAGTTGGCCGGCGGCTTTTAAGGACTCCGTTCAGTTGTGCTGTTATAGTGGTTGCGTCGGATCGAGTGAGTCTCGACCACAGGGATGGAAAGAAGCGGACCGTAGAGGAAGGAAACCGTGGCCCAAGCAACCGATGGCTCTCCCGATTAACGGACAATACGGTGAGATCAGCATCAAGAATGACGGTGGCCAGCGGAAGCCCTTCGAGCAGATCGAAGCCTGTCGACGCTGTAGGAAGTGAAGCAGCTAGACGACGTCCGACGCGTCTTCGTTTCCGTCCAAATGGCTTCATCATGCAGCTCGCGAAAGGCCTTGGTCTAGGTGTATGCCGATGTTGACTCGTTCTTTGCTGGGGTCTAGGACACGCAACACCGTTCGGATTGTGTGGTCGGAGGATGGTGTCGCTAGGTCGATGTCAATTGGCGTGGCATACGAGCCTCCTTGCGGGTCGGTCGTGACTTTGACCAGGGGTTTGAGTCGTTGCTGAGGGTTGACTCCGATGACCACCGCCTGTTCGCCGGTATTGAGTCTGACGAGGCTTCCGACTGGGTAGACTCCGATGCTTCGAATCAGGAGCTCCACGAGAGATTTTTCAAATAGCCCTTGTTCTCCAGCCAAGAAGAGTTGCCGAACGGCATCGTGTGGAATCATGGCCTGTCGTGTGCCGCGCCGACTCACCATGCCGTCATAAAAATCGACGATGCCGACGATCTGCGCTAAGTGAAAAATCTGATCATTGCATGACTTGGCTGGAAATCCACCTCCATTGAAGCGCTCATGATGCTCTCTGACGATGCGTAGGACGTCCTCGTGCATGCCTGGTTGCTCGGAGAGGAGTGTGACGCCAAGCTTACAATGCTGTTCGAGCAAGGTCTTATCTTGTCCGCTACATTCCTCCCGCTTGCGAACAAGATTGCGTGGGAGGCGGACATATCCCGCGTCATGGAGTAAGGCGCCCATGCCGATTTGTTCTTGTGCTGTGTGATCCAATCCGCTTTCCACAGCCACCACGAGCGACAAGATGCAGGTGTCGAGTGCATGAGTTGTCAGTGAGCGGTCGAACTGTTTAATTTTCTGAATGGCGAGCTGAGTCGCCATCTCGGCACGATGGTTGAGAACTTGGCCTAACACGCTTGATACGATGGCTTTGGTGGCTTCGGGAGACGGTGGAATGCCACGCTCAAGATCCTCGAAAATGCGCTCAACCGCTTCTTGAGCCTGGGCGTAAATTGCCGTGGCAGAATGATCGTGAGGTTGAATCTCCGGCGTACATTCGGGCGTTTGATCCGGAGGGGCTGGGACATCGACGCTGGGAGATTGCTGGTTTGCAGCATGTTGTGTAGTCGCTGAAGGCTCCGATGGGAGGTCGGACCCTTTACTGGTATCGATGCTCACCATCCTGATCCCATGTTGCTTCATGAGTTGGATGGTCTGTTGATCCTTGATCAGGCGTTTATGGGAGAGGAAGGGGGTTCGGTACCACGGGACATCCATCTCTGTGATGAACATGCCGGGAATCAGCTGCTCGATGGCGATACGTTTTACTGTCATAAGTCGTCGGACTCCTAGTCAGAAAGGTCTCTGGTCGGACATGGCAATAGAGGAAAGATCCCACGGGCGTTATCGGCGGGGCAGGCCTCGAACTTGATTGCATCATGCCGTATGGTTATTGGTTTGATGTCACTGCTCGCGACCGACCGCGTTGTGGCTCAAGATTGACCGATAGTTACCGATAGAGGTCATCAGAGTTGGTTGGTGTCAGGTGATTGTGTTGGAGTGAGGGTTATGAACGATATCGTCGTATCCGTCCCCCCTGCAGCGTCCTTTTTATCGGTCGGACTGGCACTGAAGCTATCCTTCGCACGTGATCAGCAGAAGGTCATGTACGGTACGACGCTTCTTGGATGGAAGGATCATGCGTGGCTTGTCTGCGAATGGCCGCTTCAGCTCGGCCATGACCAGCAGATTGCCGCCGGTACCCCATGTACCATCAGCTATTTGCATGGCGGGAAGTTGGTCGGGTATCGCAGTGAAATACGCGAGCTGATTACGATGCCGGTTCCGTTGCTCTTTGTAGCATATCCCAAATCGGTGGAAGAGATGCATCTGCGGAAACATATCCGTGTATCTGCCAACGAACCGACCTTGATGATGCGAGCGACTCATGACAATCCATCAGTATCCGCGCTACCTACCACAGACTATTTTGGTGGTCTGTTACAGGATCTCAGTGAGGGAGGGTGCAGTGTGCTCGTGGTTCGAACACCGGCCTGGCTTCGACCAGGCACAACCGTGCACATGGAATTTGAATTGCCAGGCTTGGGGCATATCACCAACCTAGCCGGTATCGTGAAGAATACCGACACGCGAGGAGGCGAGGACATCATCGGGATCGAGTTTCACTTCAATCACCTCGAGTACATTGAATATCGTGGGTGGGGCGGATCAGTTCGAAACGCCATAGAACAATGGACGGCACAGAAAGCCATCGCCTTACCGCCCTTGTGACAGCTGGCACTCCCATCCTTCCTGAGAACATTCTTTCCATATTGATCGGTAAAATTTTCCTACTCCTTCCCATTTGAGAATCGTAATCCTGGCTTTATGTCGGAAATCCAGACGATTACAGTGGCATGTATTTTGAAAGTAGTTGTTTCAGCTGCTCGAAGCAAAAAAAGTTGGAGTGAATGCCATGGATGGCCTCAGCTCAACTCAACGTAACCAACGCTCAATCCGCGATGATGTCTTGCATACGACACGATCGATCGTCACCACAGTAATTGCCTGATCCAGTGGCTTCGCACGTATCCCCGATTGATGAAGGAAGACGTCATTGAGGAATATCGCTACTTCGATTGACAGATGTCATGGATAACATGTGTCCTCTGCCTGCGAAGAGTGTTGGAAGAATCTATGAGTCGTACTGGTGGAGGGGTGGGGCAAGTCAGAAATGCTGGGTGTGATACGAATGCAACAGCCGTAAGCAGGGCACAATGAACACTGGTGGTAGAACGATGAAGTCCATTTATATTCCATGGACACTTGCGCAGTACCTGAACGGTGCACACCCATTGCTTGTCAGTGTGCTGGATGGCTTGGCTGGCCAGGTCAGGATTGTAGGGCCTCAAGTCAATGCCACGGTGGATCATACTGAGTTTGCTGCCAACTATGGCCGTCTAGGTGATGAATTGCGTGTGTTGACGGGTGTGGATGGTGACACCGTCCAGCGTTTTATCGCGACCAGGTATCATTTGTCCGATGCCTTAGCGCCACCGAATAGCATAGCATTTCACCACACCATCCTTCCGTCTCTCCGGCATAGCAGCATCGTGCATTTGGAAACTCCTATTCTGTTCTTTTGGCCTGAGGTGTCTCATGGGAAATTTTCCAGGGGCTCCTCACTGGTAGACCATCCGTTTTATCCCATGATCAGCGCATCGCTCGCACATTCAAATATTAAGAAGATTGTGTCGCATTCGGCTACCGGACTTCGGTATTTGCGAGGCTTGTTCCCTGATCCTGCGATTCAGGGTAAGACTGCGCATATTCCGCTCATGCCATTCGTGCAGCGGAGTGTCAAGCGGGCCAGGCAACTGCCAGGTGGGCAGCCGGTCCCACTCACAACGGGCCGGCGGCGGCTTCTGTTCACAAATTCGTTTCATGGCGAGCCGTCCAGCTTTTGGGTGCGGGGTGGTGTTACTACCCTGCTGGCCTTTCAGCAGGTGGGCGAAGAGATCCCACTGGAGTTGGTCATTGTCGGATCGATTCCCGATGATTTGACCGAAGAGGTTGCAGATATCTTGCGCTCCCCCTACGTGCTGCACGTTCCAAGGACTGCAGAGTCCGAGTTGCAAGCATATTATGATAGCGCGGATGTGATGCTCTTGCCTTCAGTCGGGCTTCACTCCATGTCTATCACGCGAGCAATCTGCAGCGGGTGCTATGTGCTGTGTTCCGACGTGCCAGGGGTAGAGGAATATGTGACGGATCAGGCAGTCGGCCTGATCCTGAACGGCACAGCAGGGAAACGTGTGTACTTCGATGACACCAAAGTCGATCTCTTGCTAGATGATTATGAGTCGGTGAAGCAAATCAACTTTGACAATGTGAATACGGTGGCGGAAGCCTTGTACGGCAGGCTCATGGCTGTACCCTGCCGGAATCAGATTCCCTCCGCCTCTCAATATGATGATCCGCATATGCTGATGAGGGCAGCAGAACTGTTTCGGGCGGCATGTGCGGCATGAGAGTGGTTGTTCCGCACGGCGTTGCCTCGATGCGTGGGATGGCAAGTGGGTCGCCGCATTCATTGTGGCTTTGGGTTCTGGGACGTGTACGGAAGGCAATTCAAGTCGGGTCAGGAATGGTGGCGTGTGTCTGGTTAGTCGTTATGCTCCCGCAAAAACTGGTTAGGTAAGAGCATGTTACTCAATCGAGGATACACAAAGCCTATGGGGAAGCCGAGAGTCCTGCTTCTGCAACTGGAGTTTTCAACATGGAAACAGGCGAAAGCTTGGTCCTACTTGGGGAACTTCGCGGTGGAGGATGGTCTCCGTGCCAACGGTTGTGAGTGCGTGACGATTCCGGCACTCTGCGACATACCGGACACTTCACCGTCATCCTGGTTGCATCATGCGAAAAATCTATTGGCTGGCCAACGATTTGATCAGGTCTGGCTATGGCTGGTTCACAATCGATACTCGGATGCATTTCTTGAATGGGTTGACACGTTGGCACCGGTGAGGGTCGGCCTAATCATGGAGTCCTTGGAGTATAGCGAGGAAGACTGTCGCCGCTGGCCGCATTTGCGGGAGCGGGCAGAGTTCGTCGAACGGCAGGTGCGACATATGACGCATGTGTTAGCAGCGGACGAGCATGATGCCGAAGTACTCAATCGTTCAGGCCTGGTTCAGGCTGTCTTCTGGCCCTCTGCGGTTCCGACTCGCTTCATAACCTCGACCATCGAGTGTCCATCGCATCGTGAGGCAGCATTTTATGGAGAACTCTATGGAGAACGGAAGTCGTGGCTGGCACTTCCCGGTCTGACGGACTTGCTGGTTCATCCGCCTTCTGCTGAAGCTGCGACCGACTATCCTCGGTTATTCGATACACTCCATCAGCAGATGCAGGAGCGCTTGGGGTCTGGGTGGCGACCTGATTTTTCCGCACTTGTGGAATATGTGGGAGTGTGGCGCCGCTTGCGTGAAGCTATCTTTGCCAATTGGTTGACAAGCCTGAAAACCTGGAGTGCCATCGTCAATCTCCCTAGCTTGTTTCAATCCTATGCAGGACGTGTGGTGGAAGCGATGGCTGCGGGTCGTCCCGCGATCTCCTGGGAGATTCCCAATCGGCCTCGTACGCATCAGCTATTCAAGGATGGTCGGGAAATTCTGCTTTACCCCAAGGATCGTCCCGCAGGCTTGAGAGAACATGTGGAACGGATTTCTCGCGACGCTACCTACGCGAGGGACATTGCCACGGCTGCTCGCGCAGCACTGCTCCGATCTCATACGGCAGAAGCTCGCGCACGGCAGTGGTTGGATTGGATTATGACCGGGCAGCCGACCCGCAATTGTAAGGAACCAGCGGAAGGGCCGGCAGTTCTGCAGACAGGCTTGTCTCGGCAGGTGGTTCAGGCCTCGACGACGGTCTTCGTGCTAACGGTGGATGATCCTGTCTTGGAAGCTTGCCTGGAGGCTTTGCACAAACAGGAAGGGCTACCTTTCAAGCTGGATATCATCAGAAATGTTTATCCCTTCAGTGCTGCGGCACAACGGATGATCACCGATTGTGCAACCGAATTCTTTCTCCAGGTCGATGAGGACATGATTCTCCATCCGGATGCAGTGATGACGATGGAAGCCACGATCAGGCAGGCGCCGGATGATGTGGGGATGATCTGTTTCCATTTGTTCGACGAGGATCGTGGTGTGCCGATCCAAGGGGTAAAAATCTATCGAACGGCGCTCATGAAGTCGCTGGTGTTTCAAGATGTCAAAGCCAGCGAGATGGATCTTCTGGAGCAGATGGGCCATCACGGCATCAAATGGATCCTCCATCCTGACGTCAAGGGCCGCCATGGCACGTCCTATACGGTCGACACCATCTATCGTCGTTACAAGACCATGTACGAGAAGGATATTCGGCAATGGAACGTCCTGACGTCCGATATCTGCCGCAAGGCGGACTCATTTCGCCAAACAGGCGATCCGCTCCAGCTTTTTGCGTTGCTGGGCGCGGCGCACGGTATTATTAATGCCCCCCTAGCGGTCGACAGCGAGAAGGACGCCCGTCTCTACAACCTCGTGGAACTTGATGTGTTCAGGCGGTTGCTTCTAGGGAATCCACCGGTGCCCCAACCCTATACCGCGGGGAGGCAAGCGCCGCCACCAACGCATGAGCCGATTCCGTTTGAGCATGTGCAGTGGAAGCCGGAGGGTGATCAGAATCCGGCGCGCATGATTGTGGACTGTGCCACGAAGCAGGAGAACGGAGCGCGAACCAAATCAGTACTGATTGTGACGCCGCATTTTTGGCCATCGGTCGGAGGTGTGGAGCGTGTCGCGGAAGAGCTTGGAGTCGGATTGTTGGGTTACGGGTACCACGTCGATATTGCCACCTATCCAAATCCCACGCGTCACCTCACGACGCACAGGGGACTCTCGATCATTACCCTGTCTCCTCATGATCGTCAAGAAGGGACGGTTCACGTCTGTGCTCTGGAAGTGGAGCGGCTCATCAGTTCAGGAGAATACGACACCTGTGTGATGTTGGGCGCACCGGTCAATGGTCTGTTCTACGGAGCGATGACAGGATTGTTATCAAATAAGACCCGACTGATCTTTCAGCCGACGATGAATAAAGAAATCTGCGAACTGTTGTCGTCCAGCATGAGTCACGCCAAAGACCTTGTGGTTCGACTCGCGGCTTGTGCCCATCACCTCGTGGTGTTGTCGGAGCAAGGCTGCGATGCCTTCTTCTTCGGGCAATATGGTCTCAAGACGACCTATTTGCCTAACGGCATCCCGGCCCAGCAGTCCCACACCGAGTTTCGCAAAGAGTACGGAATCTCATCTGACGCATTTCTCATCCTTCATATTGCAAACCTCTACCCGGTTAAAAATCACCTGGGTTTGCTCGATGTGTTTGCGTCTGTCCCGCAAGGCGCGAAACTCGTTTTGGTCGGCCACCTGACAGATAACGCGGAGTATGTCGCCCAAGTTCGGCGGGTGCTGGCAAGCAGGTCGGAGGTGCTTTATATTCCAGGACTTTCATCCGAGGGCGTCGCCGCAGCCATGCGAGCGGCGGATGTCCTGGTGGTGCCCTCGCATGCGGAGGCTTCTCCGCTGTGCATCCTTGAAGCGATGAGCCATCAATTGCCGTGGATGGCAACGCCCGAATGCGACGCCGCGCATGAACAAGCTGGCGGCGTGGTGATTCCCTTAGTCGACTTCAGACGGGCTGTCAAACTGCTGATGCGAGAACCGGCATTGCGCCGAACACTCGGTGAAACGGGCTACGCGCACTGGGAAGCCTGCCGTCAATGGTCTGCGGTGTTGGAGGGATGGATAGAACTGATCAAAACGGATCGCTTGACCAGATCATATATGATGCCACCAGACTTGGTTGAGCGTACGACTGCGCAACGACAGGCATTCGCGACACAATTAGGTCGCGCCGAGCCAGAATTCGGCGGGATGACATCCGTCGGCAGTAAGCCGTCGATACGCGACGTGGCAAAGCAGACCAACGGAGGGAGCATGAAGTCGGACGCGTTTTATGTGAACCTGTTTGTCAATGCTCCGGCATGGTCTACACCCAATCCGAACGCTGACGAAGCGGCACGGTGGAGCAAGATCGCGGCCTTCCTGGAGTACATCCTTCGCCGCGAACGCCAGCAGGAGCCGAACAAACAGCTCAGAATGTTGGATGTTGGGTGTGGTCGAGGCTGGTTGACCAATCTCGCCACAATGTACGGGACCTGTGAAGGCATTGAGCCGGTTGCCGGCGTCGTCGAGCACGCGCACAAGCTGTTCCCTCACCTCAAGTTCGAAGCGGGCATGGCGGATAGTGTCTTGACCCGTTCAGATTTTGCTCCCTATGACGTGGTGCTTACGTCCGAAGTCATCGAGCATGTCCCGCATGGGCAAAAGGAAAAGTTTCTGGCGCAGCTAGCCCAGCTCCTCAAGCCTGAGGGCTATCTCATTCTCACGACTCCGCGGGGTGAAATGTGGGAACAGTGGAAGACGATTGCGCCGCCGAATCAGCCGGTTGAAGACTGGGTTACCGAAGAGCAACTACGCACATTGCTTAGAGGAGAGGGGTTCACAGAATCGGGGCTTGAGCGCATTCATGTCGAAGTACCGAATCTTCGGTATATACCGGCTCCGACTCCGGCCGACGTACGTTCCATGAATCTGATACCGATCTATCAAGTGTGGGCTTGCCAGCGGACCGCCGACCCAGCGGCTATTCCTTTTACACGCGTTCCGAAAGTGTCCGTCATCGTGCCGACATACAACCGGCCGGAGCGTCTGAGGGCAGCGCTCGCCAGTCTGGCCGCGCAAACATATCAGGACTTCGAGGTTATCGTGGTGAACGACTTCGGCTCCGAGGTGGAGTCCATCATCGCCGCCTGCGCTGATCGATCTCGCATCACGACGATCTGCCATGATCGAAACCGTGGGTTGGCCGCGGCGCGAAACAGTGGACTGCGCGTGGCGAAGGGCACGTACGTAGCCTATCTTGACGATGATGATCGGTATCTCTCGAATCATCTGGAAACGCTGGCTGCGTATCTCGATCGCCACGAATGCCGTATTGCCTACACCGATGCGTGGCGCGTGCATGAACGACAGATCGACGGCCAGTATGTCGAGACTGCGCGAGACGTGCCGTACTCGAAGGAATTCAGTCCGGCTGATCTCCTGGTCAGCAACTATTTTCCCGTGTTGTGCGTCATGCATGCGCGGCAATGTGTGGACGAGGTAGGGGGATTCGACGAATCGCTGTTTGCGCACGAGGATTGGGATCTCTGGATTAGAATGGCGACCAGGTTTCCTTTCAAGCATCTGCCTGTGACGACGGCGGAATTCACATGGCGAAGTGACGGCTCGTCCATGACAAGCGGAACCAGGGATGCCTATTGGCGCACAACCGAGATCATCTATCGTAAGTATGCGCCCTACGCGGAACGCATTGCCGGTGTACGGGAGGGCCAGCAGCGGAATCTCCAAAAGTTCCAGGCCGAAGCGTCCGCGAAGTCCTACGTCTGTTCGGTAATCATTCCCGTATGGAACTGCTGTGAGTTGACTCGTCAATGTTTAGCGGCTCTAGTCAAGACGACCGAGGGAATATCATGGGAACTGATCGTCGTCGACAACCACTCGACCGATGATACGGCTTCCTTCCTCTCTAGCCTTGCTGGCGACGTTCAAATAATCAGCAACCAGGAAAATCTTGGATTTGCGAAAGCCTGCAACCAAGGGGCACGAGTCGCGCGCAGCCAATATCTTGTGTTCTTGAACAATGACACGATCCCACAGCCAGGCTGGCTTTCCTCACTGGTGTCCGAAGTGGACGCCCATCCGGAAGTGGGTATCGTCGGTAGCAAGCTCTTGTATCCTGATGGCACGGTGCAACATGCTGGCGTCGTTCGGGACCTGGAGCATCGCTTGCCCTATCATATCTATAAATCCTTCGCTGGTGATCATCCGGTCGTCAATCAACGGCGTGAATTCCAGATCGTCACGGCTGCTTGTCTGCTGATCCGGAGATCTTTGTTCGAGGAAGTGGGCGGGTTCGACGAAGGATATGTGAACGGATTCGAAGATGCGGATCTGTGTCTGAAAGTGCGGGAGCGCGGCTATGTGATCGTCTATCAACCCCGAAGCGTTGTTCTTCATCTCGAAAGCCAAACTGCCGGAAGGAAGATTCACGACGACACAAACGCGATTCGTTTCTTGGATCGGTGGGAGGAGCAATGGTGGGCGGCCGACGAAGATCTGCACTTCTATATCAGTGGCTACAAATTTAAACGCATCTTCCGTAATGGGCAACTGGGTGGCGATATTGTGCGATTGGACGATGTGAAGGATGGGGCCATTTGGGCGCATGTGGCGGCAGTCCAAACCGCTGCACTGAAGAAGGATTGGGAATCTGTCAAACGTGAACTACAATTGGTGGAGAATTGGCCGAACGACCAGTTTGTGCTGTCCTGGGGCGCGATGGTGGCCGAGCGTCTCCAAGCGCCGATCAGCCGTACTAAGTTTCTCTCGCGCTATGTGGCGTTGGTCGATGCGCCCACAGAACGGCTCGCGCTGATCCGAGCCTTGCTGGAACAGAAGGATTTGGTGGGGGCAGAGGAACAGCTCCGGGTCTTACTCGCGTCTTCCCCGAGTCATGCAGAAGGACTGTTGCTGAGAGGCATCCTGTGCATGCAGCGGGAACAGTATGAGCAAGCGGAGATGGCCTTTGGTTTGGCGATGCGAGAAGGAGCCGATCGCAAGAAATGTCTCATGGGAATGGGAATGGCCGCAATGGGACGGGCCTACACACAGGGAGCCTGGGAGCATTTTCTACACGTGTTAGAGGAGCATCCAGACGATGCCGAAGCCATCCATTGGCTCTTACGCGCCGGTACGGCACAAAACCGCTGGGATGAGCTGAGCCGGCATTTGTGCAAGTATTTGGTGCGCAATCCGGCCGACTTGGCGATCCGTTTTGCGCTGGCGGGTGCGTTGGTTCGGGGAGAGCACATCGAGGCGGCAAGTCTGGAATACGAAACGCTTCGTACGCTTGCGCCGACATTCGATGGTTTGAACGAACTTGGTCAAGTTATCGCAAGAAAACAAGCCGTCTCCACAATGGAAGCCGCGCACTCTTGAATGGATTCAGCGTGCCGTGTGTGCTGAACCCGACGCGTTCTCCACTGGCTTAGTGCGAATAGAAGGTAAAAAGAAATGCCACGCGCACTTGTCATACAACTGGCCCGATTGGGAGATCTGGTGCAATCGCTGCCGGCCATTACACAGCTCCGCGTCCGTCATCCCGAGACGCAATTGGATCTGCTCTGTCCGTCTCATCTTGCTGAGGTGGGACGTCTGCTGCCTGGCATTGAGAAGGTCCTTGAGTGGGATGGAGCGGCCTGGCAGCGCCGGGCAATGGCTGCCCAGCAGGACGTACGCGCGGAGCATCTTGCCGAGGTCGAAACAACCTTGATGGCGCTGGCGCCGGACCGCTACGACTGCGCGTATGTCCTCAATCAACATCGTCGGGCGCTGGTGGCCGGCTCCTTACTTGCTCGAGAGGTGAAAGGACCATTGCTATATGGGCCGCTCGGCGAGACGCTGACACCTTGGGCTGCCTACGTACGTGATGTGGCGCAGCGGCGTCTAGGGCAACGTGTGCATTTGGCTGATGCCTTCTGCGGACTCTGTGGAGTTTCTCCGCCTGGGCATATCACTCCCCTCGTTCCTCCCGCTGTCCGATTGCCTGAGGACTTGGAACTGATCGGCAAACATGGTGATCCATGGATCGCGCTTATTGTCGGAGCAGGGGAGGTCGAGCGGTGTGTGCCCACGGAGGTCTGGCGCCGGTGGATCACCTCATTTCTTGCGTCCACGTCGCGGGGACGTGTCGTACTTGTCGGAACAGAGTGCGAACGAGCCGCAGAGATTCAATCGCTGCTGCCTCCATCGGCTCTGGGTCGGATTTGGGACACGACGGGTCGCACGTCGCTGTCGCAGCTTGCGGCCATTCTCGTTCGCTGTCATCAAGTCGTCGGTTCGGATACAGGTCCCCTGCATCTCGCTGCGGCGCTTGGCAGGCCGGTGATCGGTTGGTATTTTGCGCGGGCACGGGTCCATGAAACGGGACCGTATGGAACGAACCATTGGGTGTGGCAATCAGAGCATGGAGATGTGGACGAACGGGGGGTGCTCGCGCCATGCCAATGGCCGGTCGATGAGACCATCTCGCTTTTGTCTCATCAAGTTCCCACATCCACAGAGAATTGGTCGTTGTGGGCAAGCCACCGGGATGAGTTGGGAGCCTACTATGTTGAGGCAGGGCATGAAGCGATCGCGCCGCTTCAGCGAACGCAGATCTGGAAGGAACTACAACCATCTCCGGTGTGACAAGAGGTTTCGGTGGAGTATCTCAATCAAAATATAGAACGCCTACATCACTCCTCATCGGCTCTTATTCGTGCTGTGAAGGAAAGTTCCGGTGGGGTACTCGCGGTTGTACCCTCTCGCGAAGGCTCTCCTTCGGCCATGTACCAAGGGCAATGGGTCCATAGCGCGTACGATCCGAAGAAAGAGGCCAGATCGTGGGCTGAGCAACAAGTCAAGGAATGGAAAACCGGAGAGTTGGGCGTTGTTCTCGGCGTCGGGCTGCTCTATCACGTGGAGGCACTGGCGATTGTGAAGCCCCACGATTCGCGCCTAGCCGTCGTGATTCCTGATGTTGCGGTCTTCAAAGATGCGCTTGGCATTCGCGCTCTTGGAACATGGCTCGATACGGTTCAGTGGATGATCGGCACACCGGAGGAAATGGCCGAGCAGCTAGCGTCACAATCAGCACCTCTGCGGTTCTTTACATACGGGCCAGCTGCGCGACTGCATATCGAAGCGCATCAGCGGCTTGAGACGAACCTGCGCCGACTTGTGGCCAGCAAAGCAGGAGGGCAGTTGCATGTTGCAGTGGTCGGCCCGATCTATGGGGGATCCTTACCGATTGCTCGGTATGTCGTGTCGGCGTTGAACGAGCTGGGGCATCGGGTCAGTTGGCTTGACCACAGTGCCCATCACGCGAGCTACGAAACCTTTGGATCCTTCCGCGAGGATCGGCATCGACTGACTGTGCAGAGCCGCTTTGCCGACGTGCTGAGTCTGAGCACGATCACCCACATTGCAGAAGATCCCCCGGACCTCGTTCTAGCTATCGCGCAGGCTCCGTTGACGTTGGCGGTCTTGCAGCATCTGCGGAAGAAGAAGTTTCCGACGGCGATGTGGTTCGTGGAAAACTATCGACACCTCACCTACTGGCAGCAACTAGCGGGGGGGTATGACTACTGGTTCGTCATTCAACAATCCGAATGTATCGAGGCATTGAAACGCGCTGGGGCTGCTCACGTTCATTACCTTCCCATGGCGGCGGACCCCAGTGTCCATCATCCCTTAGCGCTAACATCCGCCGAGCAACTGGAATACGGCGCTGATGTGTCATTTGTCGGAGCAGGGTATGCGAATCGACGGAGTCTGTTGCCGCAGTGGCTCTCTCCTGAGTGGACCTTCAAGCTATGGGGGAATGAATGGGATGGAGTCAGCGACCTTTCCAGAGTCCTTCAACGGAACGGCGCCCGTATCGACACCGAGACATGCATGAAGGTGTTTAATGCGACAGCTGTGAATCTGAACCCACATTCCTCTTCCGGCATGGGCTTGGATCCTCATCCGGATTTCGTCAATCCTCGCACCTTTGAGCTGGCCGCATGCGGAGCCTTTCAATTGGTCGATGAAAGAACGCTCCTTCCCGATCTCTTTACGTCCGAGGAAGTCGTGCGGTTTCGTCGAGCTGAAGAGGTACCACAGTTGATCCGGACATGGCTCAAGGAATCGCCAGGTCGACGAGCCTCTGCCGAGGCTTCACGCCGGCGTGTTTTGCGAGACCATACCTATCGGCACCGTCTGCAAGAGCTCCTGGCTGTCGTCGGTATGCGTCAGCCAGATCGAATCGGCTCGATCTTGCGAGGGGACCGATCGACGACCGTACTGAAGGAACGCGCTGCTACGATGCCTGAACTTATTCCCTTACTCAGCAAGTTTCCGCCCGGTCAACGAGTCGAGCTGAAAGATCTTGCCGCAGATATTCGAACGCGAGCACCAGGTCGCCAACTTGCCCGCGAAGAGTTGTTAGTGTTGATGCTCGACAGTTATCGAGCTGAACAAAGAGACTTGGTATGAAGAGATCAGGAGCTGAACACAGAAGGTCCAACGTCGAGATGAAACAGGTCCTGATCATCAACATCACCCGGATGGGCGATCTCGTACAGATGGGAGCGCTCTTGAGCCGGCTTCAAGAAGAATGGCCGGGCGTGGCCGTGGATCTGGTTGTGGATCGCCGGTTCGCTCCAATCGCTGGGCTGCTGAAGGGTTTGCGAGATGTGATCACGTTCGACTTTCATGCTCTGATCGATGAAAGTCGGGCAGCGGTAAAGGATGTGACCGCGCTCTATCGGGATGTGGCGGTATGGGCCAAGCCATTGCTGGAACGTCGGTATAACCGGGTCATCAATTTAACGTTTAACCAACCGAGTGCATTGTTGGCAGGCTATATCGGCGCTTCCGACATTCGTGGAGCCCGAAGTGCTTGGGATGGCGGCATGGTTGTCGACAATCCATGGATGGCGTATTTCTGCGACTTCCACCAATTCCGTCGGTTGAATCGATTTAATCTGGTCGACGTCTATGCGTTGGGTGGGAGCGGACCTGGAGCGTTTAGTCCGTTGCAGCTTTCAATTGCCGAGGAGGCACGAGCGTGGGCGCGGCAGGCTCTCGATGAGGCCCCTGATTGGATTGCCGTTCAGGCCGGGGCGAGTGACAGTATGAAGGCGTGGCGTCCGCATCTTTTTGGACTCACGCTCGCGCGCCTCAGTCAACAATGGCACGGGGGGATCGTCTTCATTGGTAGCACCGAAGAGGAAGCGGCTATTGCCGAAGTCACGCAAGTGTATAAACAGGCTGGCGGGCAGAACCCGGTCAAGAATATGGCAGGCTGTACGACCGTGAGTCAGCTTGCCGGGTTGTTGGCGGAGTGCCGAGCTCTGTTGACGAATGATACTGGCCCCATGCATGTCAGCGTGGCGGCGGGCACACCTGTCATCGATCTTTCCGTGGGGCATGTTGATTTTCAGGAAACTGGACCCTATGGCCCAGGCCACTGGGTTGTTCAGCCGGATCTTGAGTGTGCCCCCTGTGGATTCGAGCAGGTCTGTGCCCACCATGCCTGTAAAGATCGCATCTTGCCAGATTTTGTCGGGGATCTGTTGCTGCATGTATTAAAGAACACACCCTGTGCATCACAGGAGTCGGGAGTGCGCCTGTATCAGTCTGGTGTGGACGAGGATGGGTTGGGGACATTTCAACTGCAGCTGGGCACGGAACCTCTTGCGACCGCGTGGTATGCACGCTTCTGGCGTCGGTATTGGTACAAGAGCCACACCGGGCTCTGTAGTAATGTGCCGGCTCCTGAAGAGCCTCCTCCCGACGCAACAGAAGTACAGGAGCTCATTCGACGCCTGCGACCACTTCTGACAGCCGCCTGCAGAAGGGCAGACGACATTGCCCGCCTTGCCGCTCGAGTATCCGTGAATGTATCAGAGTTGAAGAGACTGCAGCGCGAGCAGAGAGCGGAGCAGGATCGGCTGTTCCTGCTCGGTATGAGCACCGCGGCTACGGCACCGATAACGGCAGCGTTCTTTCGGCAACTTCACAATGACAACGTTGAAGGAGTGGGTCGGCTGGCGCGGCATCAGGCTGATGCCTATCGAGCCTGGCTGACACGAGTGACCGAGATTGAACCACTTCTTGTGTATTCAATCGACGAACAGTCGACTCTCCAGCCTGATCGCAGACGAAACATGGTGCCGGCGGGAATTGAACCACGAGTAGCGTGACCTCGTTGATGTCAAAGGAGATACCGTATGAACATCAAATTGGATAATGACCAATGGCAAGCGGCCAACGGCACGACGCTGGGCGAGATTCTAGCCGACCTGAGCGAGCGGGCGCATGCAAAGTTGCGGATCGTGACGACCGTGATGCTCGATCGTCGTCGGATTACCGATCGGGACATTGATCCGACATTACTCCAGGAGTTATCCGGAAAATATCGTGAGCTTGTTGCGACGTCGGCCACGCAAGAAGCCATTCTCGAGTCCGCACGAGGGGCCATTGACCGGTTCCGAGAACTCGTCGTTGAGGAAGGCACCTCGTTAGTCGGCAAGCTTCGATTGGGTGTGCAGGATCTGTCGTTGTTGGACCTCTGGTTGGGTAAGCTTGCAGATGTTGTTGAGATTATCGGCAACCGTCCGAAACAACCAGGAATGGAATCACCTGCACGCGTCGTCGCAGGATGGATGGAAGAGTTTTTGGAAGCGAGGCGTCTCCGGGATACCGTCCGTATGGCGGACCTTCTTGAATATGAAGTCTTACCGAGGCTTTCCAATTAGAAGCACGGTGCTCATTCTGTTCCGTTGTGGCCCGGTAGCCGTGATCTATGCGAATTCGTTCAAAAGCTCAAGTCCCCCCGGGATTGGCCGATAAGACAGGCACGCCACGTACGGGCGTAAAGGAATTCGGCTTCTGCACGGATGTCGGAAGCGCAGCAACGGATGGTGTTCTAGTTTCAAGGAGGACGGGCAATGGCTCTTATCGTTAACAATAACCCAGCATCGATTGCGGCTCAGCGCAATCTCTCAATTAACACTCTGGGCCTGAATCGTTCGGTGGAACGATTGTCATCTGGCTTGCGGATCACGCGCGCCGCGGATGACGCTGCCGGTCTCGGTCTGTCCGAGTCCTTGCGGGCGCAGATTCGCAGCATCAACCAGGCGACTCGAAACGCGTCGGACGGCATTAGTTTGACGCAGATCGCCGACGGTGCCGCGGCGACGATTGGTTCGCTCTTGACCCGACTCCGAGAATTGGCGTCGCAATCGGCGAGCGGCACAGTCGGTAACACGGAGCGTTCGTATATCGATCAGGAATTCGTCGCGTTGCGATCGGAAATCGATCGTATCGCACAGACTACGGAATTCAACGGTCAGGCACTGACCAGCGGCAGCTCGATCAGCTTCTCGGTTGCGATCGGGTTCCGCAGCGGTACGGGCAACACGCTTGACCTGTCCCTCAACGACATCACGACATCGTCGTTGGGACTCTCCAGTGTAAACGTATCGAGCTCTGCCAATGCAACCAGTGCATTAGCCAATGTTGACAATGCGATCAGCGCCATTGCGAGCGCCAGAGCCGAATACGGGTCGATTCAGAACCGGTTCGAGGCGACGATTGCCAACCTGCAGGTCACGAGTGAAAACCTCACGGCTGCAGAGTCTCGGATCCGCGATGCAGATATCGCGCTCGAAACGTCCATCTTTACCAAGAACCAGATCTTGGTACAGGCTGGTATCGCGACGTTGGCACAAGCCAACACGCTACCACAACAAGCGCTGGCCCTACTCAGAGGATAATGGCCGCACGCCGTCCACCGGCCCTCTCCTGACTAGGAGAGGGCTCCGGTGAACGGAGTGATACAAGGGGGTATTTATGATCACCAATGTAACATCGAAGGTGGATCTCCCGGCCATTGCCAGTAACAAAAGTCAGACCAGTGCTCCTCCCAGGAACAAGCCTGTGGAAGCACCCTCCAAGGGTTCTGACTTTGCTCCCACGGATCGGGTCGCGCTTGAGCATGCCGTGAGTAAAGTGAAGGCAGCGTTTGAGGAAGCGGGTTCGCACTTGCAGATAGAGGTGGACCCGGATCTCGATCGAGTCGTCGTGAAAATTCTTAGCGGAGAGTCTGGTGAAGTGATTCGGCAGATTCCTCCCAAAGAAGTGATCGATCTAGCCAAGAATCTCTCAGGATCAAAAGGGGCGCTATTCGGAGAACATGCCTAACCTGGTGCACAAGGACGTGCCATGCCATCTATAAGTTTCGGCGGACTCGGGAATGGAACGGATTTTGGACAAGTCGTCGATCAACTGGTCAAGATTGCGGCGTTGCCAGTTGATCGACTAACCAAAAAGAAGTCGGGTCTCAATACCAAGTTCACTGACCTGACTAGTGTGAGCACCAAAGTGGCGGCTTTCCAAAGTGCTGCTCAGGCGCTGCGGCTTTCGACATCTTTTGATAAGACGACGGCGTCTGTCTCGGATACCACGGTGTTATCCGTCTCGGCCTCTTCGTCGGCTGCAGCGGGAACCTACAGTGTTCGGGTACTTCAACTCGCACAGTCCCATCAAGTCGTGAGTAAGGCTGCTAAAGCGGTGTCTTCTGCAACGGCGGATATTGTTAGCGCAGGATCGGCGACCTTTACCTTCAGGGTGGGGGCCGGCGCAAACCAAACCGTGACCCTCGGGTCGACCGGGAGCTTGACGGATCTGCGGGATCAGATCAACTCCGTAGGAGCTGGTGTGACGGCATCAGTGATCAATACAGGTACGGAAGCTGCCCCGGCGTATCGTCTGGCTCTTACAGCGAACAATACTGGTAGTGCCAATGCGATTACTATCGTGGCGGATGGCACGGATTTGGACCTCCTGAACGGTAGCGGTAGCGGAGGACTCGACACACTGGCTGCGGCACAGAATGCACAAATTCAGCTCGGCGATCAAGCGCTCAATCCGCTGTCGATCGAGAGGAGCTCCAATACCGTATCCGATGCGATCACCGGCGTGATACTGACGCTCACGAAGACAACGGAAACTGGGACGGTTCAGGTGAGCCTGTCTCAGGACGTCAATGCAGTCAAGACGAACATCCAGGCTTTGGCAACGGCGTACAACGAGGTCGTGAAATTTATCAACGAACGGACCACCTACGACGTTGCATCAAAGCAAGGCGGGGTATTCTTCAATGAAGCATCGGCAAAAACCGTATTGTCGCAACTGAGAACCGCATTGTCATCCTCGGTGAGTGGCGCCACTGTATATTCAGGTGTTGGGCAGATAGGGTTTAAAACTGGACGAGAGGGAACGATTACGGTTGACGACGGGCAGCTGACCACCGCCTTGAGCACGAACTATAACGGGGTTAAGGCACTCTTCAGTAATCAGGGATCGGCCACTGGCTTGGCGCAGTCGATTGTCTCCGCAGTTGATGCATTGAACGATGTCTCGGGTGGAGTGCTCACGCTTCGGAAAAGCGGGTTGACGAGTGAAATTTCACGGATCGGGAACGACATCGCACGACAAGAGGACTCCGTGAGTCGGTACGAGGAAAGACTGAGGCGGCAGTTTGCTGCGCTGGATGGGTTGTTGCGACAGCTTCAGGGACAAAGCAGCTTTCTTCAATCACAATCTTCATCCAAGCAATAATCAAACAGGGAAAAGTAACCATGCTCACTCAGTACGCTCGTCAATATGAACAGACCCAGGTTGTCACGTCCTCCGGTGTTCAACTTATTGTCTTGTTGTACGATGGCGCCATCCAATCGATTGAACTCGCCCGGGTTGGGATCGAGTCGAACAATCCAAAGGACAAAGGCCGATTCCTCGGACGAGCCATTTCCATCATCGGGGAGCTCAATAGTGTGCTTGATTTCCAACAAGGCGGCGAGATTGCACGTTCGTTGCATCGTCTCTACGAGTATATGCTCAGCGAACTGGTCACGGCCAATGTTCAGAATGATGCGCGCCGACTCGCTGGTCCGCATCGTTGCCTGACCACGCTTCGTGAGGGGTGGCGGGAGATCGCGGCGCAGCAGACTCGTCTGGTTGGTGTACGATGAACTCCACAGGCGGGAATAGTCAGGCGGACATCGTGAGGCTCACGAAGACTGCGGTGGAGGCGGCTGAGCGTGGACAATGGGATGCGGTTGCGCAATGTTATGGCGAGCGTGGTGCCCTCTTGGCTGATATGCAGACACCGCTGCAAGAGGTGAGCGATTTGCTGAAACTTGATGCACAGATCCGCGATCGTGTGCATACTGTGCAAGCTGTGTTGGTATCATTATTGGGAGAAGCGGCAGCGACTAAACAGCGTCTTCACGGTCTTCAGCAAGGACTCGGAGGGCAGCCTTCGACTCCAGTGACCGTATCCATGAAGGCATAGCAGAGGAGAGCAGGAACGGGCGATGGCCAAGCAGACACCTTCCGATGCGAGTAGGCTATCCGATGCATTGGCCAAGGTCACGCAGGAGTTGGCGCAGGCTCAGGACGAACTGCAACAGTACCACCAAAGGCTGACCGCGTTGCATCGTCTTACCGATGCACTTGCGTCCTCACCTGACGAAGAAGCGATCATCAAGGTTTTGACGAAAGGATTGCCACCCCTGGTCGATCCCGTCATGGTCGGGGTTGCGCGATCACACTGCAATCGAGTATGGATCTGGTCAGATTCCCAGAATCGGGAACGGGAGGCACAGGTGCGTCGGTACCTGCTTCGTAGACTCGGCCAATCTCCTTCTCACGACGCTGAATCGAGTGCTCCTCTGCGGGGCGGCCGTTCGCGGCATCTTCGACTCGTTTCACCGTCGGCGTCGCACGCGTCCATGCAAGAGCCGGATTCCACAATGGGACAGGAGGTGCCTCTTGCTCTCGGATCAGAGGAGAGCGGCATGCTCCTTATTCAGCTGAGAAACCTAGATCGCTTTACTCCACGCGAACGAGAAGCGTTCGAGACAGTCGGTGCCGCTCTGTCGCTTGCCCTTCGTTATGCCGAGACTCATCAGCAAGCAAGGACGAACGCTCTTCGCGATCCACTCACGGACTTGTGTAACCCTCAGGCATTCGAGAGTGCGCTGATGCGGGAGTTGAGTGTTGGACTTCGTTACGGTGTACCGGCTTGTCTTTTGCTGCTGGACTTGGATTTCTTCAGGATCGTCAATGACCGTCTTGGCCATGCCGCTGGGGATCAGGTGCTCAAGATGGTAGCTGATGTCATGCGGGAGACGGTGCGCGACAGCGATATTGTTGGTCGATATAGAGGTAACACCTTCGCGGTCGTACTGCCGCATACCAATAGGCAACAGGCTCATTCTCTTGCTGAGAGGTTGCGCGAGCGTGTTGAGCGATACCCCTTTACGATCAAGGCCGGACAGGTTCGTACCACGGCAAGTATCGGCTTGGCCGCGGTTCAAGATAATGCCGTAGCGTCCATATCTGAGTGGATGATGGTCGGCGATGCCGCTCTGAAAGAGGCAAAGGCCCAAGGACGGAACCGCGTGATTCTTCATGCTCCGAAACCGCCTGGAGTTGCCTGCGCTATGGCGCTGAGTTGTGCCGCATAACCTTGAAGGTGACCTGACCATGGCGTCTTCTGTCACGACACCGTCCGCCCCATCCACGAGCACCGCCGATGAACGGCGCGAATGGATCAGAATCGATGATCGAGTGCTGATGGAATATCGCGTGCTCGCTGAGCTAGGAGCCGCCGTTCCCGTCGAGGCAACCAACGCCACTCCAGAGATGATCTCCGCAGTCGTTAAGCAGCCAACTGTGGATCTGTGCGCGCGCGCAGGAGAGTCATTGATCGACTCACCGATGCTTCCATGGATCATGAAAGTTGACTATTTACTTGAAGTCATCCTCAACTCTTTGGCCATCAGCCATCCGGCAAGTGTGACCATGGTGCAACCGATGGATGTCAATCTGAGCGGGGGAGGAGTCGGATTCATCGCCTCTCGGGAATTCATGACCGGTGAGCAGCTGGCAATCAAGATAATTCTTCCGCCATTCAGGCTCATCCAGACGCTAACGAAAGTGATTCGTTCGATCCCTCAGGCAGACGGACAAGGGTTTGCTATCGCCACTGAATTTATCGATCTGAAGGCCGATGATCAAGAACATCTGATCCGCCACATTCTTCATACACAAGCCGAACGATTGAGAGCCCGTCGGGCCACGACCGTGTAAAAAAACAAAACAGGGCGGTTTCAAGTTCCACATGCAACGGGTGCATGATGGCGTAGTTCCGCATAGACCTCCAGGGGTGTGGCAACGGCCATCAGCCTATGGGCAATGGCATTCAACTCACGTTGGGTAGAGCCTGACAGGTCCATGCCTTTGGGAAAATACTGACACAGCAGCCCATTCGTATTCTCGTTGGAGCTGCGCTGCCAGGGCGCATGGGGATCCCGCAAAGAAGATGCGGATCGCGAGTCGCTGGGCTAGGCGCTCATGCTCTGCCATCGCTTTACCCCGATCATCCGTCAGCGTTTTCCGCATCGCGGCAGAGATCTACCGAAGCTTCTTGGTACATCCCTGGTACGCCCCCTCCAGCCATCTGTACCGTCCATGAGGGCCAGGAGGACAAACTGGGTGGTTTGCTCGACCCGTGTGCCGACAGCCTCGAGCCAGTGCGCGCTCCGTTGAGGAGGTTGCCTTCCCAGGGCCCATGAACCTGACGCCTGATGACTTCAGCGGGCTGGTCCGCAATCGGCGTGATATGAGGGAGCTGGCCGCGGTGATCGATCCCACGAGCCCGTGGCCAACGTGTCTTACGGGCCTGACGCAACGCCCACAGCAGTTCGCTCCGCAGGGTGCCGCGAGGCAGCACATACAGGTCCAGATAGAGGGTCTCGGCTGAGAGCGGTTTCCGCATGTCGTCAGGATACGCACGCCGGAGGCGCCCAGCAATCTATTCGAGCGAGCCGCCTTCAGCCAGATCCGTCCGTACTTACTGCCACAGCCAGGGGTCGAGGAGTTTCCGCAGTCGCGCGGGGATTGAGCAGATTGAGCTTTGCGCCGCACAGGCTCACTACGGGAGGCTCCGTGTGGTATTGCTGGCCAACTTGCGGCTTACGGTGCTAGGCGCGTGGCCCACACGCGGACTATCACCCGGAGCAAATGTCCCAGGGCCAGGCTCAGGATCGCTCGTTCTTCAGGACTCACATGCGTAGAGCAGGTCTTCGTCATGGCAACACCGTAGCCCATTTGGGCAGCAGTGGTGTACGTGGAGTGAGAACTCAAGTAGGCAATCGTGAGAATGGCAGTTAGGCCGCTTGAATCGAAGGGTTTGTCAGGAGCTGAAGCAGCGCATCGCCCGTCTTCAGAAGCGCTGCGGCGGCCGGAGAAGAAGGAGCGTGCTGAACCACAGGGACGTACGCGCGTACCGCTTGTTCCATCGCAGGGTCGTCCGGAATCTCACCCAGCAGGGTTAAGTCGCCGCCGACGTACTCTTTAAGCAATTTCTTCAGTTGCAGCACGTTGACGCGGGCACGTCCCGACACGCGATTGAGAATGAGGGTTGGCTGAAACGCTCGCAGGGTAGTTTCTGCAATTGCACGACCGGACTCATCCGTCTTGCCTGCAACATCCAATACTTCTTCCACGCTGCTGTAATCCCGGTTCGCGAGACCTTCTGTCAGGACATCCCGCATCACGAACATCGACAAGACCCGACGAATCGCTGCGAGCTTAAGAAACCGGTAGAGATCCAGGACGGAGGTTGGGTCTGGGGTTGCAACGGCAACGTGATGATCGGCCATGAGAAAAAAGTCGAGCGTATGATAGCTCGCCCCTGCTCCGATATCGACGACGATCATGTCTGCGCGGATATCTTGAAAATTCCGGATCAGACGTTTTTTCTGTGAATAGGACATGTTGGCTGTCGCCAAGGTGTCTCCGGTACCTGGAATAATCCGCAAGTTTGGGTGAATGAGGAGACGTTGAGCCAGATTATCCAGCTGCTCAATGCGATGGTTGAGGAAGTCGGTCAGGGTGAGCGGCGGGTTGAGGAGGCCGACCAGCACATGCGCATCGGCGCCGCCGACGTCGAGGTCTGCGAGCACCACTTGCTTCCCCTTTTGTGCCAAGACGAGAGCCAGGTTGGCCGCCACCACACTTTTCCCGACCCCGCCTTTTCCAGACGCAACCGAAATCACATGCGCCATTATATTCAGTTCCTAGTGGTTTGAGCCCAGTCGCACCTCCTTTGTCGGTTGGCCGTGGAGAAACATGAATAGGTATACGGTATCCGAGTGGAACGGGTGCAAAGAGAAGGGTGTAGGACAATATTCGCTTCCACTGGGTGCTCAAGTTTTCAAACCGCCACACCGATACCTCAGTTGTCATGAATAATGAAGTATCTACAGCAACGACGACTCAGACCGAGGAGGCCTCCGCACGGGAAGGCGAAATTCTCACGGTGATGGAGGTGGCTCGGTTTCTTCGGGTACCAAAGTCCACGGTCTATAAGCTCGCCCGAGTCGGTGAATTGCCAGCATCAAAAATTGGAAAGCACTGGCGGTTTCTGCGCCGTGATATCCATGAGTGGATGCATGGCCGATCCCGGCAAGGCTCGTGATCTCAGAGTGACTGCCTGGTTGATTAGCAGAAAGACTCGACGTTCCTGCTCTCAGACGGCACGGCGCTACAGACATGAGTGGTGGCATGATCCAACCAGAGACCGCCGCTTGAGAACATGTCTTCATCCACACATGACGATCCTCTCTCACCCCTGTGATGAAGTTCGTGCCAATGCGGGCCGTTACGGCTCAGGTCGCTGGGCGAATATGCCGATATTTGATGAAGCGTCGAAAGGCTGTGGAACGGTCCGATCATCCCACCATGGACAGGCCGTGCGTGATCGCCGTTGTGTCAGTCGAGTAAGAGAAAGGAGGTAGTATGCCAGCGGATCTAAACATGAAGGTCCTGGTGGTCGATGACATGGTGACGATGAGGAGAATCGTCAAAAATATCCTGAAGCAGTTGGGGTTTGGCAATGTGGATGAAGCGGAGAACGGACAAGAAGCGCTGCAGAAGCTGCGAGCCGATACGTTCGGGTTCGTGGTGTCCGACTGGAATATGCCAGTCATGACAGGCATCGATATGCTACGGGCAATTCGGGCGGATGAAAAGCTCAAGGCCCTTCCTGTGCTGATGGTGACAGCCGAGGCGCAACAAAGCAATTTGATTGAAGCAGTGCAGGCCGGCGTCAGCAACTACATTGTTAAGCCGTTTACCGCTGAGACGATGCAAGAAAAGATTGCAAAGATCTTCAAGTAGTCCGTGATTAAGCCAATCCGTGTTTACACGGAGTAGAGAGAGGGACTGTGGCCAATCAAGAACATAGACTATACGAAGAACTCGGCTCTTTAGCTCGCTTTGTGGACAGCGCGAGGAACGCCATCTCAGCGGCCAGCCCCCAGATCATTTCCAGCAGCACCCAGCTTCCGACCGCGACGTCCCATTTGAGCGACCTGAGCAAAATGACGGAGGACGGCACGCTTGAGGTCATGCGTTTGACGGAGATGATGCAGGACACTCATGGACAGATCGCCAAGGAGCTTTCCGCAGTCATTGAGGTGTTGCGGGCAATGGATTGCCTGACCCTTGCCGGACGTCTTCGAAAGGTGACCTCCGTTCTTACGCAGGACGATAAATATCTGATGGAAATCATGACGGCTCTCTCCTTTCAAGATCTGGTGGCTCAACGAGTGAAGAAACTCGTAACCATTCTCGACGAAGTGCAAGGAAAACTGATGAAGCTCGTCGTCGTGTTTGGCTTGCAGGGAAACCCCGAAGCGGCCAGTGACGTGGGGACCGCGGGGGACTTACTGAAACAACTCGAAGAATCCAAAACGACGGCGATGCAGCAGAAAGTCGCCGACGATATTTTAGCTCAGTTCGGATTCAAGTAAGGTCACGGTAGAGATGGATATCGCAACCATTATTGGGATCGTCCTTGCGTTGGGCTCCATTATCGGAGGCCAAATCCTTGAGGGCGGGCACGTCAGCTCGATTATGCAGCTCACCGCCCTCATCATCGTGGCGGGCGGGACGTTCGGCGCGGTGTGTGTGCAGAATCCGCTGTCGGTGGTCATTAAGGCGTTCGGTGCGCTGTCTCTGGCGATCACAGGCCCCCATATCGACAACAAAGGAACCATTAAGCTGATCCTGGACCTTGCGAACGTCTCGCGAAAACAAGGCCTCTTGGCGCTTGAAGGGAAACTCAAAGACGTCAAAGATCCCTTCATGAAGAAGGGAATCCAGCTCATTGTCGATGGAACCGATCCGAAAGCTGTACACGAGATTCTGGAAATTGAAGTGGAGCACCATGAAGAGCAAGGTGTCCATGCGGCCAAGGTATGGGAAGCGGCTGGTGGATACGCACCGTGTGTCGGCATTATCGGTGCAGTGCTTGGGTTGATTCATGTGATGGAGAATCTGGCCGATCCCTCCGCGCTCGGAGGTGGTATTGCCGTCGCCTTCGTCGCGACCGTGTATGGCGTTGGCTTGGCGAACCTCTTCTTTCTGCCGTTGGCCAATAAAATCAAGTTTAAGCTGAAAGAGGAGGCGGGATCACGCAACCTGATCATTATGGGTCTGGTGGGACTCGCGCAGGGAGAGAATCCACGATTGCTTCAGGAAAAACTGGAGAGTGTGCTTCCACACAGCGAGCGCACGCACGAGAAGAAGAAATGAGGAGTCCTGTGTTTCTCGTGGCACGTGTGATGTTCACCAGAAACTAGAGACTAGAAACTAACGCATGTCCAAGAAGAAGCACGAAGAGCATGAAAATCACGAGCGGTGGCTGGTGTCGTATGCCGACTTCATCACCTTATTGTTCGCATTTTTCGTCGTGATGTATTCGATCTCTTCTGTCAATGTCGGAAAATTTCGAACTGTCAGTGAGTCGATCAAGGCTGCACTGAATCCAATCGTCAGTCCTCCATCCTCACCATCACCGATGATACTGAGTGCCAGCAAAGCTGCGCTGACGGCACCAGACTCACCTGGGAGCAAAGACGTCGTCATCCGCAAACTCAGGAATTTAGTCAAAGCCATCAAGGCGTCGCCTCAATTGGCGATGGTGCGGATTACCGAAATGGTGAATGGAGATATCGTGATCACCATTCCGGACCAGCTCCTCTTTAACAGTGGAGAAGCCGCCGTGCGTCCTGAGGCGTTGCGGTTTCTTGAGGGGCTTGGCACGGCCATTGTTGAATTGAACCGGCATACCAGGATTGAGGGACATACGGACAATGTTCCTATTCGCACCGCGCAGTTTCCGTCCAATTGGGAATTGTCCTCAACACGGGCGGTGATGGTTGTGCGAGTATTGTCGGAGCTCTACGGCGTACCGGTTGATCACCTCGCCGCAGTGGGGCATGCCGAGACGAGGCCTGTGACGGCGAATGCAGATGCCGAACAGAGGGCGAAGAACCGTCGAGTGGAGGTCGTGATTCTTGAGCAAGCCCCGCCCACGCCTATCGTACAAGAGGAGACCGATTCAGATGTGCTCGGACGATCGACTGACGAGGAGTCGTTGAATGCGTCACAGGTTGTTCCGAAACTATCGGGAGAGGGACGAGCGTCAACACCGTAGGTGGGGTAGGCGTGTCATGCGGGTAACACTCAAGTCTTGGTCTTCAGCAGTCGACAAGAGGACTCGGTACGTTCAGTTAGGAGGGGCTTGTACTATGGCCACAGAATCATCATCCCCGCAACCAGCTCAGGCGAATGATCCGATCCCCAGACATCTCGCTCCGAAAGGAGATATCACCATTTTTGAAGCGAGCGAATTTAAAGACTCGCTGACGAAGTTGTTTCAAAACGATGGGTTGGTGTCCGTAGACCTCAGCGGCGTGGCTCGAGTCGATACGGCGGCGATTCAACTATTGCTGGCCGCCAAGAAGCAAAATCGCATGTTTGTGTCTGGGATGTCCGAAGACTTACAGGGAAGATTACAGCAGCTCGGATTTACCGGCTCACTCAGTGAATGACGGCCATCGCGAATGAGGCTGAGGAGCTGTTTTGAAGGGCGATACGCGACGTGGTAGTGACGACGGCCACGAGCGGATCGAGAACACAATGATGAATTCCGCGACAGGGTCTAGTGGAGGCAGTGGAGAGGCGGCGGCTGTCGGAGATGTGAGGGGTGAGGCGCATCGCCGAGCGTGGGAGAGCTTTGGAAGCGATGCCGTACAGATCATTCCGATTCTCAAGGCTCAGATGGTAGCCGTGACACAGGAAACCGAGCGAGCAGCGATGGAGTTGATGGGGCATCTTCAAGTCCTAGGGTCTTCGAGTGAGGGGATTACTCCAGCAGATCGGTCGGCAAGTTTGGCCCAGGTCGTGATGGCCATGCAGTTCCAAGACATTACGCGCCAAAAATTAGAGCACGTGAATCTGGCGCTCGACCAACTTCAGAGGCATATACGGGCTCTGATGAAAGGCCCACAAAACCAGGAGGCTCAGGACGAGATTGCGGCTCTGCAACACGTTGAACGGAGCTACACCATGGATGCGGAACGCCGTCTGCACGAGGCGGCCATGATGTCCGATTATCTCGATCCTGTCCCAAACGACATGGAGACCGCCGATGGTGAGGAAGACCCGGTGACGCTCTTTTAGGAGACGCGTTGAACGGAGAGAAAAGACAGTCTGCGGATGGAGGGAGAACATGAGTAAGACAGCACTGATCGTCGATGATTCACGGACCATGCGGCAGATGGTCGCATTCACCCTCACCAACGCCGGGTTTACCGTGATCGAAGCAGAGGATGGGAAAGACGCGGTCAACAAGGTGAAAGCGGCAGGTCAGGTAAAGTTGGATATCGTCGTGACAGACCTGAACATGCCGGAGATGGATGGCATCGCCCTCATCAAGGAACTGCGTAAACTGACCACATTTAAATTCACGCCGATTCTGATGCTGACGACGGAGGCGGCGATGGAGAAGAAACAAGAGGGCAAGGAAGCTGGCGCCACGGGATGGATCGTCAAGCCGTTCAACCCGGAAGTCTTGCTGAAAACGATCGCCAAGGTCTTGCCGGCGTAATTGCCGTGAAGTGTGAAAGGTCATACGTAAACAAGGAAATGTGAGATGGGTGAGGCAAGAGCGATGGGAAGTTTCTTGACGGGTCACGTCTCACGGGTTACGTCTCACGAGGTCATATGAGCAACGAGTTTGCACAATTCCAAGACGCCTTTTTTGATGAGGCCGCAGAGCATCTGGCCGTCGTCGAGGAAGGCTTATTGGAACTGGAACAACATCCAGAAGATCGGGATCTGCTCAATAAGATATTTCGCTCGGCTCATTCAATCAAGGGCGGGAGCGGCATGTTCGGCTTCAACGTGGTCGCCCAATTTACACACAAGATGGAGACGCTGCTGGATTTGCTGAGAAATGGGCAGAAAGCCGTCTCGCCAGAGATTGCAGACCTCCTTCTCAAATCGACCGACTGTTTAAAGACTTTGATTGAGGCGGCCAAGACGGGCGCGTCGGTGGATGATGCGACGGTGCAACGACTCACGGACGAATTAGCGTCCGCGAGCGCATCCGGTCCCCAGCAGTCAAAGCCCAATCCAAGCGAGGCCACACCGAGTCAGGCTCAAGAGCGGCAAGGGGATCTGACCTACGTCATTACATGGACTCCGCCTGCATGGTTGTTTCAACGGGGGCTCGATCCACTGCAAGTCTTGAGAGAGCTGCGAAATCTCGGGAATCTGACCGAGGTAGTGATCGATATGTCCCGGTTGCCGGATCTCGCCGAGATTGATCCGGAGCGATGCTATCTCTCATGGCGCATGCGGCTGACGACCGGCAAGGATCGCAAGATGATTGAGGCCGTATTTGAGTTCGTCCGAGAAGACAGTGCGCTCGCCATTGAAGCGGTGAGGGGGAATGAGATAGGGGGCAAGAGTGACGAGGGAAAGGCTTCCGGAGAATCTATCGTTCCTCCTCATCCCTCATCCCTCCCCTCTGACGGCATTGAGGGACGGGCCAAACACCTTGGAGAGATTCTCGTCGAAGATGGGGTGGTGTCTCCCGCTGCACTGAGTCAGGCACTGGCGCAACAAAAGCGAGTCGGGGAGATTCTCGTCGAGCAAAAGGCGGTGACTCCTCAACAGCTGGAGCAGGCGCTGAACAAGCAGAAACAACAGGAATCTTCCACATCCGCTAAGAAAACCGATACGGCGTCTATTCGTGTGGATACGGCCAAGATCGACAAGTTGATCAATCTGGTCGGCGAACTGGTCATTACGCAGTCTATGTTGAGCGACTTAGGGTCTCGGTTCGAGATTCGGCAGCTTCCCGTATTACTGGAGCGCGTGGCTCAGCTGGAACGGAACACCCGAGAAATTCAAGAACGCGTCATGGGGATCCGCATGCTGCCGATCGGCACCGCATTCAGCCGATTCCCACGGTTGGTTCGAGACCTGTCGGCCAAGGCCGGGAAAAAAATCCAGCTGGTCCTCTCAGGCGAAGAGACCGAACTCGATAAGACGGTCATCGAATCCATCGGGGATCCGCTGACACATTTGGTCAGGAATTCAGCCGATCATGGCTTGGAAGGACCTGATGAACGTCTGGACAATAATAAGCCAGAACTGGGAACGATCCGGCTCAATGCCTTCCATGAAGGCGGGAGCATCTGTATCACGGTCGAAGATGATGGTCGTGGGCTGAATCGGGAGAAAATCATAGCCAAGGCCGTGAAACAGGGATTGATCAGCGAGAGCGACAAACTGACCGACGACCAGATCTGGCCCTTAATCTTCAAGCCTGGGTTTTCGACTGCGGAGAAAGTTACGGATGTCTCCGGCCGCGGCGTCGGGATGGACGTCGTCAAGCGCAATATCGAGGCGCTCGGCGGCACCGTCACGATCAAAACAGAACAAGAGAAAGGTACCACCTTCACCCTCAAGCTGCCGCTCACGTTGGCGATCATCGAAGGGATGACGGTTCGGATTGGACAAGAAACCTATATCGTACCATTGCTCTCGATTCTGGAATCCATCCAGCCGAAGGAGGGTGTGGTCAAGACCGTTGTCGGAAAAGGCGAACTCATCAACGTGCGGGGGACCTATCTGCCGGTGATCCGCCTCTACGAAGTCTTTGCCTTGAAGCCTGAACATACGCTGCCGACGAAGGCCATTCTGCTGATTCTCGAGACCGAAGGCGAGCGTGTGGCGGTGATGGTCGATGAGATCCTCGGGCAGCAACAAGTGGTGATCAAGAGTATGGAACAAAATTTCAGGAAGGTCGAAGGAATCGCGGGCGCCACGATTTTGAGCGACGGCACCGTCGGATTCATCTTGGACGTCCGCGGATTGCTGGAAATCGCCCGCCATGGAGATCAGGTTGCGGCGTGAGGCGCGAAGCGCCTCGGTTTCAAGCTGCGAGTTTCAAGTGTCTAGTTTTTAGAGGCTGTTTCCGGACGAACGTCGCTTTACGAGATATGCTCAGCCTCGCTGAGCGGGCTTCACGCTTTAGGAAGGAGGACCCATGGCGGCAACAGCAATCGAAACAGCCACAAGAGAGCTGCATCAACAGATTGGACTGACCACAGATGACAATCAGTTCCTCACATTCAACTTGGGCGAGGAGCTCTACGGGGTGGACATACTCCGCGTTCAGGAGATTAAGGGCTATACGGCTGTGACGAAGATTCCCAACACTCCGCCCCACATCAAGGGTGTCTTGAATCTTCGCGGCACGATTGTGCCGATCGTCGAACTGCGGACCAAGTTTGGGATGCCGACGATCGATTACACGGCGTTCACCGTCATCATCGTCGTCGTGGTCCGCGACAAGGTGATGGGACTGGTGGTAGATGCCGTGTCTGACGTGTTGAACATCGACAAGAAGGATATCCAGTCATCTCCGCAGTTCGGCGTGAAGGTGGATGTGAGCTTTCTCAACGGGATCGGAAAGTCCGGGGACAAACTCGTGGCACTCTTGGATATCGATCGCATGTTGCCGGAAGGAGAGGCGCCGGTGGCGGCGGTATCTGAGGGGGCATAGCCCACATGATTTGACGAAACCGCTTGAAAAGCGTATCTCGTGAAGCGTCCGAATTCAGAACCAAACACGCTTCACACACGACGCTTCACGCAGGGAAGCCGGTCTTTGGGAAGCCGCTGCAACACAAGGAACTGGTCGGTGTCGTGGCGGGGAAGGATCCAGAGGATGAGTTCGAAGAGTTCTACCCTGCAGTATCCCTGAGTCCCTGTATTGCAACTGCGGCGTGACCTACCTGGCTGCGGTTCAATTGCAGCCAGGTAGGTAGTCTTGCCCTTTGTGGCCTTCCATATACCGTATACCGTTTCAAGAAACCCCAACTTTTCTGGGCTTCGCGTGCCTATCCTGCGAGGTGTCTTGGCGGTTTTGGTAAAAACCAACATGATTCATGTGGGAGAGGAGACGTGCTGGGTCACGTGTGAAGTGGTCATGGGCAAAGACCTGCGGTTCTCTGCGCCTGGTCATATCGCTCCATGTAGTGTTCGCCTTCTTGACTGAACTCGAAAGTTAGTTTATTGTTGAACTATGATTAGACTGAATATTCATGAAGCGAAAACCCATCTTTCCAAGTATCTCACCAGACTCAAAGCCGGGGATCGAATCGTACTGTGTCGGCGCAATCAGCCTGTGGCACAGATCACTCCACTGTCTGAAGTTCCGACACGTCCGCGCCCCATCGGTTTGGCCAAACAGACGTTCTCTGTCCCGGCATCATTTTTTGAACCACTTCCCGATGACCTGCTTCACACCTTCGAGGGCGGGAAGGCGTGAGGTGTCTCCTCGATACCTGCACCTTCTTGTGGATTATCGCAGGCTCGCGCGAACTCTCTCCTACCGCAGCGAATATGTTTACCGATCCCACCCATGAAATCTACCTTAGTGCAGTGTCGGTGTGGGAGATCTCGGTCAAACATTCGCTTGGAAAGTTGCCTCTACCGACGTCCGTCGATCGGTTTGTCTTGGCCCAGCGGGAGATGCACGGGATATCGGTTCTGTCGCTCGAAGAACGGGCCGTGTTTCACTTGCACAAACTTCCCACGCTGCATCGCGACCCGTTCGATCGGATGTTGGTCTGCCAGGCCATTGAGCACGATTGCGTGCTGTTGACTCCCGACCCGCTCATTGCTCAATATCCCGTCAGAACGCGATGGTAATTGGAGAGGTGTGGAATCGATCCGCGCGAGATTCCGTGCGCCTCTGGGTAGGGCTATTCAGACTCGGCAGAACATTCGATAGACAGGGTTTTCTAAATCATGTAAATAGTATTGAAAGCTAATAGTTAAAGAAAGGAGCCTGCATAATCAGGACAGGAATTCCTGGCCGCTTTAAGGCTCAGCCATCTGTCTCTTTTCTTACCTGGTTGACCATCGGTCAACAGCGGTTCCCCTTTTCTCCTCTTCTTGTGACTGCGCTATTTCCCGTCGAGAGTCTTTTGCAAATAGGTGTTGTGCTTGAAGGAGCCGCTCGTGGCCGGTAAAACGCCGAAGCGCCGGAGGGTTGTGAAAGGCGCTCACAGCAAATCCAAGCAGCGGGGCACCAAGCAAGCTGCGGTACGCGCTCAGGCCAATGGGGCTCGACGCACAGAGGTTACTGAACGCCGCCAACTCGAAGCGTCGCTGCGTGAGAGCGAACAACGGCACCGGAGCGTCGTGGCGGCGATGGCGGAGGGGGTCGTCATTCAGGATGAGCAGGGGGTCATCCTCTCGTGCAATGCCAGTGCCTGCCAGATTCTGGGACTCACCGAAGCCCAGGTGTTGGGCCGTACCTCGTTCGATCCACGGTGGTGGGTGATCCACGAAGATGGCTCGTCGTTTCCCGGCAAAACCCATCCGGCGATGGAGACGCTCCGAACGGGTCTCCCCAGTGAGCATGTCATCATGGGTGTGCATCGGCCAGATGGGACGCTCGTGTGGATTTCAATCAACACGCACCCCATCACCATGGGCAAGGATGAGTTGCCGTCAGGCGTGGTTTCGTCGTTTCGTGACATTACCGAACAGAAGCGGGTGGAGGAGAATCTTCTGCGGACGCAGTTTGCCATGGATCAAGCGGTGGATGCAGTCTACTGGATCGATCCCCATGCCAGGATTCTTTATACCAACGAGGCGGCCAGTGCGATGTTGGGCTATACCAAAGAGGAATTCTTACGCATGACGGTCCACGATCTGAATCCAGACTTTCCGGCGGAAGTGTGGCCTGGGTGGTGGGCGGAGACGAAAGAGAAAAAGGTCATGTCACTGGAGACCGTCCATCTGGCGAAGGATGGTCGACGGATTCCCATCGACATCCGTGTCAGTTTCCTCGCCTATGAGGGCCAGGAATTCCACTGCGCCTATGTCCACGATATCCGTGAGCGGAAGCGAGTGGACGAAGCCTTACGTGCAAGCCAAGAGCGGTTTGAATTGGCGGCCCGTGCCACCAACGACGGCATCTGGGATTGGAATATTCTGACCGGAGAACAGTATTGGTCTGATCGCCACTTGGAACTGTTCGGGCTTGAGGCTGGCGCCCTCACTCCCACGTATGAAACATGGATTTTGAGAGTGCATCCAGATGACGCCGATCGAGTACACCACGCCACCTGTCGTCACCTTGAGACTCGTGAACCATACGATATCGAGATGCGGGTGAGGATGAGGGACGGCCATTATCGCTGGTTCCGGGATCAAGGCCAGGCGGTGTGGGATGGCTCCGGCCGACCGGTGCGTATGGTCGGGTCAATTTCTGATGTGACCGAGCGAAGAAACGCTGAAGCAATAATTCAGAAAGTCCATGCTGAGCTTGAACAGCGTGTCGTCGAACGGACGTCACAGCTCGCGCAGGCTAACCGCTTGCTTCAGGATGAAGTTGCCGAGCGGAAAAGCGTGGAAGAGGCGGTGCGTGATAGCGAATTGCGATACAAATTGTTGACAGAGGCGACCTTCGACGGCATTGCCATTCACGATCAGGGGATCTTGCTTGAGGTGAATGCTGGGTTGGAGCGCATGTTTGGATACGAAGTGGGTGAACTTGTCGGCCGACCGCTTCTGGATCTTGTTGCGGAAGAGTCTCGCGAGCGGGTTGTTGCCAATATGCGGGATGGCGTGAGTGGGCCTTACGAATCCATAGGCCGCCGAAAAGACGGCACCACCTTTCCTGGAGAGGTGGTGGTCCGGCCTTATCGGTATCGTGGAAAGGATGTCCGACTGGTGGCGGGCCGAGACATCACTGAGCGAAAACACCTGGAAATGGAACGGACTCGGCAGACGGAAGAGCTGGAACGCCAGGTTATTGAGCGGACCATCGATATTGCGAGGCTGGAATCGCAGCGAGTACAGGGGGAACGGCTGGCGGCGCTGGGCCGTTTGGCGGCCGGCGTCGCCCATGAAATCAACAACCCGATCGCCGGGATCAAGAATGCGTTTGAGCTGGTGAAGCAGGCGGTCGATCCTGCGCATACACAGTATGAATTCGTCGGTATGATCGACCGTGAGATCACGCGCGTCTCATCTATCGTGCAGAATATGTACCAGCTCTACCGACGGGAGTCCGGTAAGGTGGAGACCGTCGATCTTCGGACGATGATCGGGGATATCGAGGCTCTGTTTGCCAAACAGTTGCAGCAGCGACAACTCACGCTGGCTGTTGAGGCAGCATCTAAGGTCGACAGACTCGATGCGCCGCGAAGCGATCTCCTGCAAGTCTTGTTGAATCTGCTGAATAACGCCATCGATTGTTCCTACGAAGGAGGAACAATCACGATGGCCATCTGTGAAGAAGCAGAGGTCATCCGTATTTCGGTGGCCGATCAAGGGGCAGGAATATCCCTGGAGGTCCTCCCGCATATCTTCGATCCGTTCTTTACGACGAAGACGGAAGGCGAGCAGAAGGGCATGGGACTAGGCCTGTCTATTTCTCAAAGTCTGGTGGCCTCGATGGGAGGGAGGATCGATGTCCAGACGCAGCGTGGGCGGGGATCGACCTTTTCGGTGTTGTTGCCACGCCGTAAGATCGTGGTGCCTGTGCCTGATCAGATATCCATAATCAAGGAGGAGGTCACACATGGTTGCTGAAGCTCCGCGGATTCTTCTGGCTGATGATGAAGAGACGTTTCGCCGCTCGACGGCAAGGCTGTTGGAGCAGGAGGGATATCAGTGTGACTGCGCCCAGGACTCTCAGGAAGCTAGCCAGATTCTGACACAGGAACATGGTGTACTCATCTCCGATATTCGGATGCCGGGCAACATGCAATTCGAGTTTCTCCGAGAGGTCCGCAGCCGATTCCCGCTGCTTCCGATCGTATTGGTGACAGGCTATCCCTCCGTTCAAACGGCCGTGGAAGCGCTTCGGTTGTCGTTTACGGATTATTTGCTCAAGCCGGTGGATTGGCCGGATTTGCGCCAGGCGGTGGCCGACGCGGTCAAGAAGACCAGCCTGGTGCGCATGACGACCTCGGTGCAAGAAGAAGCCGGTCGGCTCGTGGCGTCGTTGGAGCATCTTCAGGAAAGCCTGCCTCGGCTGGGCAGTGGAGCCAACGAACGAGAACTAGCCTGGTCGCTCGATACGTTTCTGGCCCAGAGTTTTTCGTCGATGGCGGTCTTGTCTTCCCGGATCCGGTCCGTGCTGGCCAGCCAGATGCAAGGCCATGCCGAGGCGCCCATCGATGTGTGCCGCATGATGGAATGCCCACGACTTGCCGTGTATCGAGAAGCACTTGAGGGGACGGTGGAGGTACTCGCGATGACTAAAAACTCGTTTCGGTCCAAAGAACTGGGGTTTCTCCGGGCCAAAATCGAGCAGTTGCTTCGGGATGATGCGTGAAGACACCTGAGTTTCATGTTTAAAGTTTTAAGTTATTGGACAGCCTGAAATGTGAGACAGTCACGGGGAGAAGCCTGAGGTTGGAAGTTAGAGGCAGGCATCTCCCGCTTCACACCTCGGACCTCCAACTCCCCAACATACGACGCTTTACGTGATCCGATAACTTGCAACTTGACACTTCCTCTCTCACCCCACGAGTCAAGATTTCTTCGCCCGTACCGATAAAGTGTCAGACCAGGCCATAGCGGTGGGTGTGAGCGTGAGGCTCAGACCGCCTGAACGGGCAGGAGCAAGACCTGTTAGTTGGAGGCGCATTCCGGCACTCTCAAAGAGAGCGGCAGGGAGTGCGTCTTTTTTTTGACTTGTTTCGCCTTGGTGGGTTTGAAGTGGGGCAACCGTTGACATGGAGTCAGAGTATTTATAGGTACGGTCACCACAGGACTCACCATGCTGCGGAGTCTGAATCTCAGTAAACAATGGTGACGCTGCTGGTCAGCTCTGTATTCTGGGTCCTACACTCTTTAGCAGCGCTGGAGAGATCATGAGGAAACTAGACAATCTTAAAACCGTTCACAAGCTGATCGTCATTGTGACCATCTTTGTGGTCGGCCAGGTGGTCGGGACGATCTTCTCAACGTGGGGGTTGTCGGAACTGAGCCAGCGTGCGGAAGCGCTCTATCGAGTGAACTTGCTCCCGGTCAAGGAGCTCGGCGAATTGAAAGCTCTCAATTACAAAATGGTCGCCCAAATCGGATTCCATATTCAGGCCTTCGACAGCGCCGCTGTGACCAAGGCGGAGAAAGACATCGAGACCATCGACAAAGAGATCGATGATCTTTTGGCTACGTATGTCCCAATTATTGTCAGCGACTTGGAGCGGAAGACGTTTGCGAAGTATACCAGCAATTTTTCGAAGTTTAAGGAGGTCCGAGAGAAAGTCTTGAAGCTCAGTCGACTCTACAGCAAGGACGGCGCGACAGAGGTGCGCATGAAGGAACTGGTGCCGGTTCGGGAGGCGATGCTTGCCAACCTCCAATCGCTGATCAGAGAAAATGAACAGCAGGCTCAAGCGAATTATCAGGGAAGCCAAGCGTTGACCGTCCGGCTGACGACGCTTCAGATCATCATCGTCGTGCTGATGTCGTTGCTGGGTATGGTGACGGCGTGGTTGGTTGCGGCGCGTATCACCAAGAATGTGACGGATGTCCTGGGGGCGGCGCAGAAGCTAGCGGGAGGAGACCTGACCGCGCGGAGCGGCGTGACCACAACCGAGGAGACGGGGCAGTTAGCGATCGCGTTCAATCAGATGGGCGAGGCCCTGGCTCAATCAGCAGCGACACAGCAGGACACGATTGAGGAAATGAACGCCCGGATCGACATTATGAATACGACGAGCATCGTGTCGGAAGCTGATCTCAAGGGTGACATCATTGCCGCCAATGACAAGTACGTGGAGATTTCAAAGTATTCACGCGAAGAGATGATGGGGCACCCACACAGCATCACGCGGCATCCGGATGTGCCCAAAGAGATCTTCAAGACTATGTGGCAGACCATCGGACGGGGTGAGATCTTCCGGGGCATTATCAAGAATCGCGCGAAGGACGGCACGCCCTATTACGTCGATGCGGTGATCAAGCCCATTATGGGTTCAAACGGCAAGCCGAGGAAGTATTTGGGCGTCCGTTACGACATTACTCAACATGAGATCGCTCGGCTGAATATGAAGGGGTTGGTGGAGGCGATCGACAAGACATATGCCACGGTCGAGCTTGATCTCACCGGTACGATTCAAACCGCCAATGGCCTATTTCTCCAGACAATGGGCTATAGCTTGGAGGAACTCAAAGGCAAGCATCACAGCATGTTCGTTGCGTTGTCATACCGCAGCACCACTGAGTATCGCTCCTTCTGGGAAAAACTGGGGCGTGGCGAGTCTGAGGCAGGTCAATACCAGCGTGTGGCAAAGGGCGGGCGGGAGGTCTGGCTGCAGGCCAGCTACAATCCGGTCATGGACGAGATGGGACGGCCCTTCAAAGTGATCCAGCTCGCGATGAATATCACCGGCCAAAAACAGGCGCAGGTCGAGGTCGAGAAACTGATCAAGGCCGCGACGGCTGGGCAGTTGTCCGAACGGATTGAGACGAGATCGTTCAGTGGCACCTCACGAGAGCTGACGGAAAGTGTCAATCGGCTGCTCGATGCCGTGGCCAGCCCGCTGCGTGAAGCGCAGACGGTGCTCGCCGCGCTGGCCAAGAAAGATCTGACGTACAGCATGTCAGGGTCCTATCAGGGTGAGTTCGAACAGATGAAGGCCAATGTGAACGGCGCCCTTCACAGCCTCTCGGAGACGATGACGACGGTGCAGGCGGCGGTCGAGGCGGTGTCCTCTGGGGCGGATCGCATCTCAAAGGGTAATGCTGACCTCTCCCATCGCACGAGTGAGCAAGCGGCGTCCTTGGAAGAGACCAGTGCGTCCATGGAGGAAATGACTGCGACGGTGAAACAAAACGCGGACAACGCGAAGCAGGCTGATCAGCTGGCGATTACCGCCCGTGAGACGGCAGACAAGGGTCGGGCTGTCACGCAACAGGCTGTGGATTCCATGGATGCAATCAACAAGAGCAGCAAGAAGATCGCCGATATCATCACGGTGATCGACGAGATCGCCTTCCAGACGAATCTCTTGGCTCTGAACGCGGCTGTTGAAGCGGCGCGGGCGGGTGAGCATGGTCGAGGGTTCGCCGTGGTGGCTGCCGAAGTGCGGAACTTGGCACAGCGGTCGGCGTTGGCCGCCAAGGAGATCAAAGGCTTGATCAATGAGTCCATTCAGCGAGTCAGTGATGGAAGCGAGCTTGTCAATCAATCGGGCAAGACGCTCGAGGAGATCGTCAATTCCGTCAAGCGGGTGACGGACATTATCGCGGAGATCAGCGCGGCCTCGCAGGAACAGGCCTGTGGGATCGATCAGACCAATACAGCCATCCTGGCGATGGACAAGGCGACGCAGCAAAACGTGGCGTTAGTGGAAGAGACCACCTTATCGGCCCAGTCCATGAAGGAGCAGGCCAATGAGCTCCTCAGTCAGGTAGCCGAGTTCAAGATTCGAGACCATGAATCGGCCAAGAGCACGGGTGCTGCCCTCGCCGTGAACCATTCGCGAGAGATTGCACAACCACGGGAGATGTCGGTGACTCACTCTAGCGCGCCGGCGCACCAATCAAAGTTCCCGCAGCGGGGAGCGACGGCGGCGGCCAGACCGGTGCCAGCCAGCCTTGCCACCGGCAAGAGCAACAATCCCAACGAGTTTGGGGAGGATTTTCAGGAGTTCTAGCCTAGTCGCTCGGCTTTACTCGTCACAGGATGATGCCGATAAGGAATCTATCAAGGTTGTGATTGCAGAATTGCACGGTTGGTCAGGAGACAGGCGTTGAAGCGTATCAAGTTGAGGCCGACGGGGAACGCAAGTCCTTTCAGTACCAGAGAGATTGCGGTCGCGAGATGGTGCGAATGTCGTTAGGCGAAGGAGGGGTGATAGTGATGTGGTTCAAGAACCAAACCCTTATGACCAAACTCATGGTCGGGTCTGCTGTGATTGGCAGCATTATGACGGTGATCGGGACGATAGGCGTGATTAACTTGAAGACTATTAATGCGAACACCGAGAATCTCTACGAGGTACAGCTCAACGCGGTGCGCCAGGCGCTCACGATCCAAAATAATCTGTCGATGGTGCGGTTTTGGGTGCTGCGCGCGGTGACGTCTACAGACAAGGCGCACCAGGAGGTGTCGTTCACCAAGATAGCCGATTTGTCGAAGCAGAACGACGAGAGCAAAGCCCAGTTTGAAAAGCTGATCCGCTCGGATTCAGTACGGAACATGTTTGGAGAATTCACCCAGGCGCTCGCCGACTATCGCACGAATCGGATGACTACCATCGAATTGGCGCTGGAGGGCAAGCAGGCGCAGGCGATGGCACGCATTGATCACGAAACGCGGCTGTCGTACGAGGCTGTCAGCAAGCGCCTTGCGCAGTTGGTGGAGGCCACTCAGGCGAATGCTCGGCAGCAATATGAGAGCGCCCAGGCGCTCTATGCCACCGCGAAAGTGATGTTGATCATCGTCAACCTCGGCGGGGTCGTCTTGGGGATCGTGTTTAGTTGGTTGCTGGCTCGGTTCATCGCACGAAACATGACAGTGGTGTTGCAGGTCGCGCAGCAGCTAGGCGGTGGCGATCTGTCGGCACGGGCCTCCGTGGTGACGCAGGATGAGGTGGGGAAGCTGGCGCAGGCTTTTAATGAGATGGGGGAGAAGCTCTACACCGCCGCGACAGCACAACAGGCACAGCAGGCCGAAATCGCCGCCAAGAACTCGGAGGTCAAGGGTATTACGGACGCGATCAGTCGAGCCCAAGCGGTGATCGAGTTCAATATGGACGGCACGGTCATCGTGGCGAACGATAACTTCCTCCAATGCCTGGGATACCGTCTGGATGAGGTCAAAGGCCGGCACCACCGGATATTTTGCGATTCCAGCTATGCGAACAGTGCCGAGTATCAGGCGTTCTGGGCGAAGCTGAACCGTGGTGAGTTCGATGCAGGGGTGTATCCTCGGAAACGCAAGAACGCTCAGGATGTGTGGGTCCAGGCCTCGTATAACCCGATTCTTAACGCCGACGGGAAGGTCTACAAAGTCGTAAAGTATGCGGTGGATGTGACCGCACAGAAGTTAGCGGCGATTGAGTCCGAGGGCATCCTGAAAGCCATCGACCAGGGTCAGGCGATGGTTGAATTCAATATGGATGGGACGGTGCGGAACGCCAACGCCATCTTTTTGAGTGCCGTGGGCTATCGTCTCGATGAAATTAAAAGCCAGCATTACCAGATGTTCTGTTCCCCGGTTTCTGTAAACAGCGGAGAGTGTGTGGCTTTCTGGCAGAAGCTCAACCGAGGGGAATCTGATGCCGGCTTGTATCAGTGGTTGGGCAAAGGGGGCAAGGCGTGCTGGCTGCAAGCCACATTCACCCCAATCCTCGATGTTTCCAGGAAACCCTATAAAGTCGTCACCTTCGCAACTGATATTACGACGCAGAAACAGGCCTCGGCTGAAATGGAGCGCCTCGTGGTTGAGGCAGAAACGATCCTGGGCCGGGTTGCGGTGAGCGATCTCTCGCAGGAGATGACCGGGACCTACTCCGGCGGGCTGGACAAGGTGAAGACCAGTATCAATGCAGTGGTGCAAAATCTCATTCAGACCATCACCACCGTTCGGGAAGTCGTGGAATCAGTCGCGTGCGGCTCGGAGGAGATCAATAGGGGCAATTCTGATCTGTCCCAGCGGACGAGCGAACAGGCGGGCTCGCTTGAAGAAACCGCTGCATCGATGCAAGAGATGACGCAGACCGTGAAACAAAATGCGAATAATGCCAAGCAGGCCAGCCAACTGGCGATTGAAGCCCGTGAAACGGCGGGTCAGGGCGGCGCCGTGACGCAGCAGGCCGTGGAGGCTATGGGGGAGATCAACAAGAGTAGCAAGAAGATCGCCGACATTATTACGGTGATTGATGAGATTGCGTTCCAAACCAACCTGTTGGCCTTGAACGCTGCGGTGGAAGCGGCGCGGGCTGGGGAACATGGGCGTGGCTTTGCCGTGGTGGCGGCTGAAGTGCGGAACCTGGCGCAGCGATCGGCGTTGGCCGCCAAGGAAATTAAAGGGTTGATCAATGAGTCGATCCAGCGAGTCACCGATGGGAGTGCGCTCGTGAACCAATCCGGGAAGACACTGGAGGCGATCGTCACGTCCGTCAAGCGAGTCACCGATATCATTGAGGAGATTAGCGCGGCGTCGCAGGAACAGGCTGGGGGAGTCGATCAGGTGAACAAGGCAATCATGGAGGTCGATCAGTCCACCCAACAGAACGCGGCCTTAGTGGAACAAATCACCAGCGCGAGTTACTCGATGAAGGTCCAATCAGAGGAACTGTTGCGCCGCATGGCCTTGTTTACGCTCACGTTGTCTGAATCGGAAAAAGCCACTATTCCGTCGATTGCCGCTGTCCGGGAACATGCCGCTCGTGCGATTTCAAGAGCCTTCACCGAGCCACCTAAAGGGTCGAGAGCGCTCTTGACTCCCGCGCCTAGCGCGAAGGGACGAGAGTCATCCAAGGTCACAGTGGGTGGTGGGGATGAACACCCTCAATTAGGCGAAACTTTTGAGGCATTCTGAAGGGGCTGTAGATTGGTCGCGTCATTCGCAGCCGTACCCCACCCCCTGAGGGTGACACAGCGAACTGCCGGGGACAGTCGGTCACAATTGATGCAAACGAGCGGACTCTCGCGCTGTACCTGAAAAGTGCTCATTCGCACTGCCTCCCGTTGATCATCCCGGCACAAGCTCCTCCCTGCTCCTGGTGTTCCCCTTGCTCGACAAAGACGCGTTGACCGCGCGCCCTCAAGATCGTCAAGTTGCAACCGATAGAGGGTTATAGCGAGGCTTGGGATGGAGAGGATTCGTTCAAGCCCATCCTTGCAGGGTCTTTCACGGGCGTATGACCACCACGACAGGCGATTAACAGGTGATGGACGAATGATGAACGCGTTAAATAACCTCAAGACGAGATCCAAGCTGTTGCTCAGTTCCGGCATGATCAGCCTGTCGCTGCTGGTCGTGGGTGGCATGGCCATCATCGGGTTGGTGCAGCTCAGCGAGCGCATTGAAACAATCTTCACGATCAATGTGCTCCCGCTCAAGCAGCTCGGCGAATTGCAAGGATACTCGCAGCGGATGAACTCCCTCGTGACCGAGCACATCCTGGCACGCGACGGAGCGACGATGCGAAAAAAGATGGACGAGATCGCCAAGCTCGATGTCAAGATCGATCAGTTCCAAACGGATTATGCCCCGATCATTATAAGCGAATCGGAACAGAAGACCTTCGACCGGTTCAAGGCCGAGTTGACGAGTTACCGGGAGATTCGCAAGAAGGTCCTGACGCTCAGCGATAATTTCAGCAAAGATGCCGCGACCGAATTGCAAGATGCGCAACTGTCGGCGAAACTTGCGGAGTTGCTGGAGTCCGTCGGTAGCCTGGTGAAGGAAAATGAAGTCCAAGCCCAAGAGAACCATGAGTCCAGCCGCAGCGCCGCCATGACGTTGACGATACTCATGCTCGCCCTCATCGGGGGAGCGTTGACCCTGGGGCTGCTGGGTAATTGGGCTATCGCGAAGTTTTTGGTATCGGGGTTGAGCAATGTCTTGCAGGCGGCCCAGCAACTGCAGGGTGGGAATCTCGCATTCCGATCTACCCTAACGACGACGGAAGAAATCGGACAGCTTGCCCAGGCCTTCAATCACATGGCCGGATCGTTGGAAGCGGCGTCGGCCAAGCAGGCCGAGGCGCTGGCGTCGCAGGCGGCGGAGATTTCCGGAGTGACGATTGCCATCGGGAAGTCGCAGATGGTGATCGAGTTTACGCTCGACGGGACGGTCCTCACGGCCAATGAGATTTTCCTGACGACGCTGGGCTATCGGCTCGATGAGATTATCGGGCGGCATCACCGGATGTTTTGCGATCCGTCCTTTACTGCAACAGGAGACTATGCTGCCTTTTGGCAGAAGTTGAGCCGTGGCGAATTCGAGTCCGGCGTGCATCGCTGGCTGGGCCAGGGCGGCAAGGAGTTCTGGTTGCAGGCTGCCTTGACGCCGATTCTCGATACCCAGGGCAAGGTGACCAAGGTCATGACCTTCGCAACCGATGTAACGACACGGAGACAGCGTAACGCAGAGTATGAGGGGAAAATTGCGGCCATCATGAAATTGCAGGCGGTGGTCGAGTTTATGCTGGACGGAACGGTCGTGGCCGCCAACGAGCAATTCTTGGCCTGTACGGGGTACAGTCTCGACGAGGTCACGGGGCGACACCATCGGATGTTCTGCGATGCCGCCAGTGCGAACACGAGCGAGTATGCGGTGTTCTGGCAGAAACTTAGCCGGAATGAGGCGGACACGGGTGTCTATCAGTTGCAGGGCAAGGGCGGCAAGGAGCTCTGGCTGCAGGCCTCGTATACACCGATTCAAAATGCGAACGGGGCTGCCTACAAGGTCGTGATGTATGCCACTGATGTCACGATGCAGAAACAAGCTCAGGCCACGCTGCAGACCTGCATGACGGAAGCACAAGGCACGCTCTTAGCGTTGGCGAATGGCGATTTAACCCAATCCATGCAGGGGGAGTACACAGGCGATCTGGATAAGATCAAGACCAGTGTCAATACGGCGCTCACGAATCTGTCCACCACCATTTCCACAGTGCGCCAGGCGGTGGAAGAGGTCACGGCCGGTGCGGGACAAATTTCGGATGCGAACAAGGATCTCTCGCAGCGCACGAGTCAACAGGCTGCGTCGCTCCAAGAGACATCCGCCTCCATGGAGGAGATGACCTCAACGGTGAAACAAAATGCCGACAATGCGAAGCAGGCGGATCAGTTGGCGATTACCTCCCGTCAGACGGCGGATAAGGGCTTGGGGGTGACGCGGCAGGCGGTGGACGCCATGGAGGGGATCAACAAGAGCAGCAAGAAGATCGCCGACATTATTACGGTGATCGATGAGATCGCGTTCCAAACCAATCTGTTGGCCCTGAACGCGGCGGTCGAAGCGGCGCGGGCGGGTGAACATGGGCGAGGTTTTGCCGTGGTGGCGACCGAAGTGCGGAATCTGGCGCAGCGATCGGCCTTGGCGGCAAAGGAAATCAAAGGGTTGATCAAGGAGTCGATCCAGCGGGTGAATGACGGGAGCGAGCTGGTCAATCAATCCGGCAAGACATTGGAGGAGATTGTCATTTCGGTCAAGCGGGTCACGGATATTATCGCGGAGATCAGCGCGGCCTCGCAGGAACAAGCTATTGGGGTCGATCAGGTCAACAAGGCCATTATGTCGATGGATCAAACGACACAGCAGAATGTAGGAGTGGTTGAAAATACGGCCAATGTAGCCCAGTCGATGCGGGATCAGGCCAGTCAGCTGCATCAACAAGTGCAGGCCTTCAAAATCTCCCATAGTCATCAGGCCAAGCGCGTGCCAGTCATGCCGTCACAGACTGTCTCACCCATGGTCAAGTCTGTCGGCCACGAGGGTGGCCGGACCGCTTCCAGAAAATTAGCTTCTAGGACACCTGTTGCGCAGAATGTGCCGGTCGGCACCACAGGTGGCAGCAAGAAAGAGCATCATGGTGTGGTGGGAGAGGGGTTCGAGGAGTTTTAGGACCAATCCTTCTGCACCGTCTGTCACAATTCCACTCTGACCGTCTCTTCACAGGGCAGGAAGATAATTCGTAACAGTTGCCTCGCCTGAGGTGTAACCAGGCTATCGGACGCATCCGGTCCGCGGTCCTCTCGTGAATCAGCCACGACGTGCGCCTAGGGCTTCTTTCGGTCGTGAAACCGTCGCGGCAACATGAATTAAGAAATCACGCTAACCGACCGATAACGTACGCATTCGAATTCTAGGGTGACGAACCGTCCCTCTCAGGGGCAGGGGAGTGATCGGCATGGACTTTGAGATCTCAACTGAAGAATTTCAACGATTTCGGACGTTGATCTATGACGAGAGTGGGATCTCGCTCAACAATCAGAAACAGGGGTTGGTGGCATCCAGGTTATCGAAACGCCTGCGCGATCTCGGGCTTTCGACATTTTCCGAATACTATGACCAGCTGACAAGGGATTCAAGCCGGGATGAATTCACTCGGATGCTGGACCTGATCTCGACCAATAAGACGGACTTTTTTCGTGAACCGAAGCACTTTGATTTTCTCCGTGAAGAGATTCTTCCTCAACTGGGGTCTCAGCAAAGGATCCGCATTTGGTCGTCGGCCTGTTCGACGGGCGAAGAGCCCTATACGATCGCGATGACACTGTACGATGGTGTGTCCAACCCTACGCAGTGGGATTGCAAGATCCTGGCGTCCGACCTGTCCACTCGTGTGCTGGCAAAGGCTGCGGCAGGCGTCTATGACGTGGACCGTGTCCACGATGTCTCACCGGAGACAGTTAAGCGGCATTTTCTCCGTGGGCGTGGCGAGAGCGATGGCAGGCTCAAAGTCAAGCCGCATTTGTCGGCGATGATTCAATTTCGACGCCTGAATTTGATGGACGAACAGTTTCCCATCAAGAACCCTCTCGATCTTATCTTCTGCCGGAATGTGATGATCTATTTCGACCGTCCGACTCAGGAGCGGCTCGTCAATAAGTTCCATCGGTACTTGAAGCCGGGCGGGCATCTCTTTATCGGGCATTCAGAAAGTCTCCAATGGGTGACCCATCCCTTTACAGTCGTCGCTCCAACTATTTATCGGAAGGATGGGTGAGCGCATGATGGAGGCGAGACTGGATCCATTCATCCATATCCGTCGAATGAAGGATCATCGTTTCCCACATGAGATTGCCGCGATTCTTCCAGGAGAATATTTTGTCAGCGACCAGCCGATGATTGTATACACGGTGCTCGGATCCTGTGTGTCCGCCTGTATCCGTGACCCACTGGCCGGTGTCGGGGGTATGAACCATTTCATGCTGCCCAAACCCAAGGATGGAGGAGGTGACTCATGGGGCGAATCAACTCGTTATGGGTCCTATGCCATGGAGTCGCTGATCAACGACATTTTAAAGCGGGGTGGAGTGAAGAGCCGTCTTGAGGTGAAGTTGTTCGGGGCTGGACGTATCTATGAGGGGAACATCGATGTCGGGGCGAGAAACGCCGAGTGGGTCCTCAAGTATATCAAAACAGAAGGACTCACTGCATGCAAGACGGATCTTGGAGACACCTTGCCGAGGAAAGTCTATTATTTTACTGAGTCCGGTCGCGTGCTGATGAAGAAAATCGAGAAGGTTAAGAATGACACGATTGTGGCACGTGAACGTGACTATGCGTCCAAGTTGCATACGAAAACATCTGTCGCTGTGGTGGCGGAAGAGGACGTGACGCTGTTCTGAGGGGCGTGAAGCGGCCATTGATGGGTTCGAGACGTTTCACGCTTCATGAGACATGGGGGGGCTATGCCAAAAATTCGAGTACTGACCGTGGATGATTCGGCCCTGATGCGGCAAGTGCTCGCGACCTTACTTGCTAAAGATCCGGACATTGAGGTGGTTGGATCGGCTCCGGATCCATTCATCGCTCGGGAGAAAATCAAAGCCCTGAATCCCGACGTGCTTACGCTTGACGTCGAAATGCCAAAAATGGATGGGATCACGTTTCTTGAGAAACTGATGCGCGGGCATCCGATGCCGGTCGTGATGGTGAGCTCTCTGACGGAAGCCGGGTGCCAGACGACTATGCGGGCCTTGGAGCTCGGCGCGGTTGACTTCATTACGAAGCCGAAGCTCGATCTTCGTGAAGGGATGGAGGAGGTCGCGCAGGATTTGATCGCCAAGGTCAAAGCCGCTGCGGCGGCACGGGTGCGGCCAGTACACGTGAAGCCTATCTCGTCTTCGGAGCCGGCCACTGTTCGCTTCGCGAACAACGCGTCACGAACTTCGATGATCAAGACTACCGATACCATCATTGCTATCGGGTCTTCGACTGGCGGTACTGAGGCCGTGAAGAACCTTTTGGAAATGCTGCCGCCGGATACGCCACCGATTCTCATTACCCAGCATATGCCGGAGCGCTTTACGAAGACCTGGGCCGATCGCATGAACAGCCTCTGCCGGATTTCCGTCAAAGAGGCTGAAGATGGGGACAGTGTGTTGCCGGGGCATGCGTTAGTCGCGCCGGGCGGCTATCACATGACGCTGGAGCGGAGTGGGGCTCGCTATACGGTTCGGATCAATCAGGACCCTCCGGTGAATCGCCATCGGCCGTCGGTGGATGTGACGTTTGCCTCAGTGGCTCGGTGCGCCGGCGCCAACGCGGTTGGGGTGATTCTCACCGGGATGGGCGGTGACGGCGCGAAGGAACTGTTGACGATGAAGCAGGCCGGCGCTTTCACGATTGCGCAGGACGAAGCGAGTTGTGTTGTGTTTGGGATGCCCAAGGAAGCAATCAAAGCCGGTGCGGTCGATAAAGTTCTGCCGCTGAGTGAGATTGCCGGTGCGATCTTGGCTCACGTGAGCCGCTGATTCTCGCGGAGGTTGTATGCCGATTACTCAACGCCCTTGGCGTGATACGACCATGATCCATGTTGAGGACGTGTGCACCCATCGCAATCGTAAAGAGTTTTCATCTGTGGTGATGGCGTTTAAGGCGTCAAACATTCGTCATCTCATCGTGAACTTGCACGATGCGGTCTATGTGGACAGTGCCGCCATCGGGCTGTTGGCTCTGACGTCTCAACAGCTCACGGCTGACGAGCGACAAATCAGTCTGGTTGGTCCGCAAGGTACCGTGAGGCAGATTCTCGAGATGGCAAATATCGATAAGATGATTGCGGTATTTCCGACGGAAGATGCCGCGGCTGCCGCTCGAGCCGCATAGTGGAATGACACGAGCAGGTCAGGATGTATCTGAAAAAAAAGGGGGGGAGTCATGGCGATGCAAACAAAAGAACGCCCCGTGCCGAACGGTGTGATTCTTGAGATGACGGGTGATCTCACTTATGCCAATCGTGAACAGTTCAAGACAGCGGTTGAAGCGATCCGACAGAAGGGCTGTCGTCATCTGATTTTAAACATGGCCGAAGTTCGTTTCGTGGACAGTTCCGGCCTCGGCTTGCTGGCGCTTGTGTCTCAGAATTTCAAGTTGAGTCAGGCAAAAGTAAGCATGCTGAAGCCGCAAAGTTATGTTCGGGAAATTATGAGCCTGGCTAACATTCAGAAACTGATTCCAGTCTATGATAATGAGCAGGATGCTTTGACCGGACATCAGCGCGCAGCCTAACAGGATGTTCAAACAGGCCGCCAGCGTCGTTCTCGCATCGCTCAGCGGCTCAACGTACCGGAACGTACGCTTTGCCTCTTCGCTCGCTGCGGCCTTGCTGGACAGCCTGTTTGAACATCCTGCGGAAACCTACACCTCACAGCCGCAAGTCTGGATACTCAATGCCGTTAACGTCGGTTGAACAGACAGCTCAGATGGTGCCGCAAACCGTGCTAGTCGTGGATGATGAGCCCACGGCACGGCTGGCTTTGGCGGCTCGACTGAAACGGCTCGGCTATCGGGTGATCCAAGCCGGTGACGGGAAAGCCGGGTTGGAGGCGCTTCGGCGTGAACGGCCCAGTCTCACCATCCTGGATTGGATGATGCCGGAAATGGACGGGCCGACTTTCTGCGAACAGGTTCGGCAAGATCCTGAACTCCTGACGAGTCAGATCTTGATGATGACGAGTCACGATCAGCCGGAGCAGATCGCTGAAGGCTTGGCTCGCGGCGCCGATGACTTTCTGAGTAAGGCCGCCAGTAAGTATGAAATTACGGCCCGCGTGCAGGCCGGAATGCGTGCGGCGACGTTGGTCAGACGGTTGAGGGATGCCACCGAGGAGATTCGCCAGAAGCAGGAGGCGCTCGAACAGGAGTTGCAGTCTGCTGCGCGTTATGTGGAGTCGCTGCTTCCTCCCCCGGGGGCCATCTTGCCGGGCGTGCAGATGGTCCATGCCTATCGGCCCTCTCTCGCCTTAGGCGGCGACCTCTTCAACATCGTTCCGTGGAGCGATGATTTCTTGGGGCTGTATCTGCTGGATGCGTCGGGCCATGGTGTGTCACCGGCGTTGCGATCCTCATCATTTGCCACCTTTCTTCGAAGAGACAGTTTGCTCCGTCATGTCGGCTCGAATGACCCTGGAGCCATTCTGACGGAAGCCAATAAGCAATTCCCACTCTCGGAAACTGGACACTATTTCACGATCGTCTTCGCGAGTCTTGATCTCCGATGCCATACCCTCTCCTATGCAACAGCCGGGCACGGCGGAGCGTTGCTTCACCGCCGGTCCGGTGAAGTCTGTTGGATGGCTCAACCGAATTTGCCGCTTGGGTTTGATCCTTCAACAAGCTATGTCACCACGACCCTTCCTATTGGACCGGGCGACCGGTTGTACCTGCTCAGCGACGGACTGTACGAATTCCCTGCAGCGAACGGGGAGTTGTGGGGACAGGCTCGGTTGGAAACGACGATTCACGCACTGGGTCGGCAACCCTTAGAGACTGTCATCACGGAGATGATCGCAGCGGCGGTGCGCTGGCAGGGGCATGAACAATTTCCTGATGATGTGGCCTTGATGGGTGTCGAGGTTGGCATCTGACCGCTGAGATAGATCGGGAGGAGTGAGCTCGTGAGTCAGGATTGTGTCTTCAGCTTCGATGAAGCCCTCGCTCGTGTCGATGATGACCGAGAGACGTTCCAGATGATGATGGAATTGTTTCTGGAGCATGGTCCGAAGGACTTGGCGGATACGCACTCGGCTTTGGATGCCGGGGATGCGCTCGCTGTGGCCCGATCAAGTCACAAGTTGAAGGGAGCGATCTTACTGTTTTGTGCCCCGGCGGCCCTTCACGCGTGTAAAGAATTGGAAGAGTCCGCGAAAGCGGGAAATCTCGCGAAGGGCAGGCAGCTGTATGCCACGTTAGAGCAAGAAGTTCAACGGCTTCTCGCTGCGCTCCGTCTGGTGTACGACAAAGGAATAGCCGCATGAATTTGCCACTACCAGCTGATCATCTCTTGGTCATTGATCCTTGTTTGGAGACGCAATCTCGTATTGCGCACTATGTGAAAGACAGAGGGTTTGCGGTTATGAGCGTCCCGGACGCTGTGGCTGCGATGGCCAAGCTTGAGGAGGTCGCTCCTGATATCGTGATCACCGACATGTTTCTTCAGGACGGTGCCGGATTGGCATTGCTCAAGGAACTCAAGGCTCGGCATGAGCCATTCCCAGTGATTGTTATGGGGCACAATGCGCCGGAACCGCTTATTGTCGAGGCCCTGCGTGGCGGGGCGATCGATTATCTACATAAGCCGATTACCGAAGAAGAGCTGTCCTCTGTGCTGCAGCGTGCTCAGGACTTCTTGCCCTGTTATCCGTTGGACGTGCCAGGGGCTCGACAATTTGACTATGAATTAACCGTTGATACGGATCCTGCGAATATCCCCGGGGTTATTTCGTGGCTCCTCAAGATGACCGCTTCCGCATTACCGCCGGTCCAGAGAATCCATATTCAGGGTGCGCTGCAAGAGTTGCTCTTTAATGCCGTTGAACATGGGAATCTGGAGATTCAGGATCGTGAAAAACAGGAGGCCCTGGCCGACGGTTGTTATGATCAGTTATTGGCTCAACGCTTGGCGCAGTCTCGTCTCAGAGCACGCCGCGTGATGATTCGTGTGTTTCATGAGCGGAGCAACAACCACTTGGAGTACCGAATCACCGATGAGGGAAAGGGATTTCCGTGGCGGACTGTGCTGACGCGATCTCAGGAGATGCGCGAATCTGAGGGCGCGAGCGGCCGAGGGATTCTACTGACGCGAGCCTTCTTTCCCAGTCTGACTTACAACGAACGGGGAAATGAGGTCACGATCACGGTGCCGATGGGGTAGGCTGTAGGTTTTCTATTTTATCTCGTGCAATGCGGGTTTCGAGTTTCATGTCGGAAAACTAAAACATCAAAACTCCTCACGTTCCGCTACAAAATTCTCAGATATTCCACCGTGCTCTCTCCCTTAGCGGCATCTCGTTTCAAAATAACCAGCGAGCTCTTCGTGGTGTCATTGACGGTGATGGCTAACCGCGCCGAGAAATAATCCGATTTCACATCATAGTCATTTCGTAGGGTTCGGCCGATTTCCTGAAAGCTACTCACCCGATCGAGTTCCACTTTCGTCTTGTATGGGCGTCCTTGGACGATCTCTATGGCCATCGTTTGGGTGACACTTGGATCCAACGTCTGAAGGATGATGGGATCTGCGGTGTTGAGGTTCATCGGCACGCCTCCCTCTTGTGGGAAAACCGTTACGTAGGGGGAGATCCGCTCGATAATTTCAGGCGTGAATCCCTTGATGAGCCGGAGATCTCCCAGTCCAGGTAACGGGCTATTCGCGGCCCGATAGGGTGGCCTCAACGATTGGTAGTAGAGGCTCTCGGCGCCAGCTGGCTGAGGCACTTCATCCTGGTCGGTCCAATCGATTAGCGCATCAACCAGAGTGGGGCTGACTCTGAGCAGTTCAAACAATCGCTTGGCTCGGAGGATTTTCTTCTTCTGTTCAATGTCGCCTCCCGTAGCCGATGCAAGGTCATTCAGGTTGAACTTTCCTGTCTCATCCTGGATCTGCGCGGTCAGAAATCCGTCCCCAATCGGATAGTTCTTGATCGGCATGGCCCAGATATCGGTTGGCGCATCGTATTTCTGCCCCGTCGTCTTCTCACGCAAGAGATCCTGCAGCAGCACAGCTCGCGCGGCCTGCACGCCAGCTCGGGTCAGCATGCCTGTTTTGTAGTCGTCCCGAAAGGCGGCGGCGGCTCGGTATTCACGGCGCGCTTCCGCATCGAACTCAAGAATCATGGCGGTGAGCAGCGTGAGCACCAGGAGGGCTAAGAGCAGTGCGACGCCTCGTTCATCAGCTTTTCGCATAGCTCAAGACCCGCACGGTTGCGTCGAGATTGACCGGATTGTCGAATTTTGGGCGGATCTGCAGGTGGCGAACCTGAAGGTCGTACGGGGCTTGATCAATGGCCACGAGTAATGCCAGCAAGTCCGGCAATTGGATGCCGTCCAATCGGAGATCGACGGCCGTTTCTTCGTAACCTTGCGCCAGCGATTGGACTTGCGGCTGCATGCTGGTGATGCGCTCGCGCACATGGGCGGTGGTGGCCGCTTCCTCCATGAACGTCAGCAGGGAGAAATGGCTGTCGGCTCCGGGCATGCGACTCTCGGTCTTGGTCAAGCGCTCCCGTTTGGTGAGATAGGCTTGGCCGAGCACCGTGAGTTCGGCCAGCTCTTTCTGCTTTCGAACCTCTTGGCGCCCGAGGCGGTCCAGGGTGTCCAACAGGGGGTCGACGATCAGGATAAAGAGGAGGCTAAGGCCAAGCACAATGCCGCCTGCCAGGACAAGGGTGCGCTCACGTTGCGACATCTGGCGCCAGCGTTCTCGAAAGCTCTGCGTCATGACTTCTCCACCGTGACCGTGATTCGAAAGACGACTTGATTGGGGCCTGCGCCCACTCGTGTTTCCGTCACCGCGACATCTCTCAATCGAGGACTCGAGGCGAAGGTTTGCTTGAGTCGCTCCACGGCGTCGAAGGAGGTCGTCTCACCCTCCATGAGGACGGTCGTTCCGTCGACGGTCAGTTCGCGCACCTTGACCGTCGTTCCGGGCGGGAGTTGTTTTACAAACGTTGACAGCGTGTGCAGGACCTTGCCCTCCGCCGTATCAACGGCGCCGAGCGCTTTATCCAGGACTCCGATGCGGTACTGGGCTTGATCGAGCTCTTCCCCGGGCGACGCGCCCGGTCCAAAGAACTGCTCATACTGGCTGTGCAGTGTCGTTTTCAGCCGAGCGACTCGCTGGTTGTGCAGCCAGAAGTGAATCGAGAAATCCACGATCGCCAGGATTGCAATGACTAGACCGGCGGCGATCGCCAGGCGACGGTCTTGCTTGGTCGTGGCACTATCCGGTGAAGCTGCGTCGGTGACTCCTTTGAGATCGAGCGCGAGCTCCATGGGCGCTGACGCGAATCGCCATCGTGGCCGGATGATCTTGGGGTGAATCGCCAAGCCGAACGCGATGGAAAATGCCCGTGGGGTTTCGGCTCCGAACCCTTGGCGAGGTCCAACCGGATAGAGTCCCAATTGTCGCGAGAGGTAGCCGCCGACTTCTTGAAGTTTTGACCCGCCTCCGCATACCCAACAGTGCGTCAAGCGGCTGCGCTCGTTACCCAGTTGGCCCTGCAAGGTGATGCGGAGTTCTTTCAGGATCGGCTCCAACAACCCGTGGACTTGCTCCACGGCCATCGTCCGCTTCAGACGCTCTGCGTCGGCGAAACTACAGGCGTGCCGGACGGCCAAGGCATGCGTCAGATGATTGCCGCCCCACAGAATCGTTCGCAGGAGCAGAGGACGTCCTCCCTGCACGAGGCAGAGCGTCGTCTTCGAGGCTCCGACGTCGATGATAGCGAGGTCTTGCGGGACGGCCGCTCCTTCTTCTTGTAGGTATTGGGTGACGGAGAAGAGGGCCATCGCGTCGACATTGATCGCCGAGGGTTCCAGATCGGCTTGAGCCAGAAACCGGAGATGCTCCGCGACCTTGTCTCTCGGTGCGGCCGTGACCAGGACCTCCGAGCCCTTGCTTTCGCGGGCCAGGCCTTCTGCTGTATGTCCGGGCGGTAAGATCAGGCTTCCGATCGCGAGATCTTCGAGCGGCATCGGAACGAGATTCTCGACCTCAAAGGGGACGACTTGAGCGAGCTTGGTCGAATCCTTGAAGGGGAAAGACAACGTTCTGACGAACAGATCCTGACAGGGAATCGCAGTCACCAACTGGTCTGTGGCATAGAGTCCGTTTCGCCAGAGGAATCCGCGCAGTGACTGTACGCGTCGAGCCGGTTCGAGATCCTCGGGACGGGAAAAGGGCAGGGGCTGTTGAAAGTAATCGATTGTTTCTCGCCCGCTCAGACGGCGGCGGAAACGCACGGCCTTCAAGCCCGTTTGCCCAATGTCCAGCCCGACACATTCGTTTGTAATGGACATGAATCTACTTGAGTCTCATCTTTCTCGTTTCGCGTGTCATGTTGTCGGAATACGTGAAACCTGAACCTTGGAACGTGAAACTTCCGAACTACTTTACAATGCAATCCTTGCTTGTGCCAAGGTCCCGACGATCTTAACGGTCATAGGCGTTCCAGGCGGCGGCGAGGGAAAGCCCAGTGTACCGGCTTTCGAGGCAAATCCTGGGCCGGGGACAACCGTTACCGTGAGATTCACGAGGCTCTGTTGTATGGGCTGCTGGAGGGTGAGGTATCCTTCGCCTGTAAAAGAGCCGTCGATGCCATCGCCCTTCAGTTGCGTCACATCGCAACGGAGGTCGCGGCATGTCAGTCCGGCTATGACCTGGCTGAATGTGAGCGACAGGGTGCGCCCGTTTCCGAGGGGAATTTGATCGATCACCAGGTCCGTCGCTTCGGCTGTCCACATTCCTTCCCCCTTCATCGCGGTGAGGGTCGTCTGGGCGGAGTTGACGCGGTGGGAGAAGTTGCCGGTGAGTGTACCGTGCGTGACATAGCGGCGGAGGAGTTTGGACAGGTCCACGTGTTGCACCTGTCCCTTGATTGTGATGGGGCCGTCGAAGGACAGCGACGAGGCCATGATGATGCCTTTCGCGAGGTCTGTCGAGGACGCGGTCTCCGTCAGTTTTGCGACGAGATCGAGCCCGAGCGTGCCGCTTAGCGCGGATGTGACGCCGAGCTTGGCTTGCATCGTGGCCAACTGGATTGGGATCCAGCTCGGTTTCGATAAGGTGACGTCTCGCCATTCAAGACCGGGTGGGAGGCCTACTGTCCAATCGGTCACTCGGACGTCCATCCCCGTGGCCCGCGTGAGTTCCGCCACGATCCGTGCCTGGAGCATTCCGTACGGGAACGTCGCGATCAGACACAGCACCAGGATGGAGATTCCCCCTCCTGTCCACGCTAAGATTTCTCGCCATGCTTCAGGCCATTTGATGGTCATGATGCGCCGATCGTCACCCATTCCCGCACCGTCCATGGATCGGCATCGGGGTATTGAAACGTCACTTCGATCAACAGGGCCTTGGGGATTTTTGAGACCGCCGGCCATTCGTCAATCCAGATCCGGTTCTGGTCGTCGTAATAGCGAATATTGAACGCGTGGACACGGTCGGCCAATTCCATCTGGCTCAACGACTCATTGGTATCGGTCAGCGTATAGAGATTCCGACGAACGAACCGAATGAGCCGATCGCGTTCACGTGTGTACACCACGCGAACTGTCTCGCTTTCCTTGACGGTCGACGTGCTCAATTCCTGACTCATGGCGAGGATGGCGAGGATGTCGGCCGGTTGTCCGTCCTGTGTCCCGTTCGTTCCCACCCACGGGTACTGGGGAGTGCGTTTGCTGAGCGCAATTTCTTCGGCCATGAGACGCAATATTCGTCTGATTGTTTGTTCCTTCGCCACATGGTCTCGTCCGGCCTCCACGGATCTCGTCGTCATGACGAGCGACCCAAAGACCATGGCACCGATCATGCCCAGCAAGGCTACGGCCACCAAGACCTCGACGAGCGTAAAGCCAGCGTCGGATTTAGAACGTGGAACGGCTGGCAAAGACATAGGTGCTGACCTCTAGTGATTCTTCAAACTCGCCCCGCAGCCACGAGACTTTGATCCGGATCTCCCGAACCAACTCCAATGGAGTAGGGGCGATCGTCCGTTTCCATCTGTACCCGACCGCTCTCGGAACTGCTTGGATGTTGGTTTGTACACCAAGCGGGAGGTTCAGGAACTCCCCGCTGGTTTCCCCGATCGCATATTGTCCTGAAAGTTCAGTCTCCAATAGTTTCTCTTGGGCCAACAGGGTGGCGGAGGTCAGTTCGGACGCTCTCTCTTGAAGTCCCAGGTCGAAATTCCTGAGGCCAAGCAGAATCGGGAGCGCGATTGCCAGCAGGGCGATGGCGAGTAGCACTTCGAGTAGCGTGAATCCATCTTCGTTAGGCTTGGCTCGATGTCCATCGTGGGCCATTGCAATCTACTACTGGTTCGGAACCAACCCTCTCTGCGAGGCTCCCGCCCCTCCTTGCTGGTTTGCCTTCAAGAGCAACCGGACTCGGTCGGGGATGATTGGGTTGAGGGGAGGGTCGAGTCGTTCATCGCTGACCCGAATTCTTCCTGTCAATGAATCGATCGCCAGTCCCAAGAGATTGTTCTTCGCATCCATCAGATACAGTGTGACCGGCTCAATCCGGCCATTGGCGAAGAAGGACACGTCGACACGTCCAGAAAATCGTTTGTCTTGGCCGATGGAGACCTCCGTAAATCGGATTGATTCCGGGAGCGTACGAGGGATCTTCCAGGCAGGATCAAGCGGGATCCGCTCTTCCTTGCCCTCCACCAGCATCATCCAGTAGGTTCCCTGATCGATGTCGAGGTAGAGCTTCAGGGGCTTTTGGCTTGTAGTCGCCAGCCCTTGAACGGTTCGAAGGACGCCGACCAGTTTCCGTCCTGTGGAGCTCAAGTCTTCGGTAAGACTGATTCGCGGGAAGACGACGACCACGACGACGGTTAGGAGGAACAGGACGATCAGCATTTCGAGGATGGTGAAGCCTGTTGCAACGCGCAAGGGGTGAGAGGTGAAGGGTGAGGGCGATGGATGAAGGCATACGGCACGGCATAAGCCGTCACACGGGGGTGTCCTCTCCAGTGACCAATAGCCGGTGACCATTCCGTTCCTAATCTTTGTCGAGGTTCCAATTGGTGATGTCGGCGTTCACGCCCTCGCCACCGACCTCGCCGTCCGTTCCAAGGGAGGTGATTTCGTACTCCACTTTGTACTCTCCTCGTTGGACCGGGCTGAGATATTTATAGGGATTGCTCCAGGGATCTTCCGGCAGCTTGGGCAGATATCCTCCGAGCTTCCATTTCTTCGGGATCACTCCGACGGCGGGCTTTTCAACGAGCGACTTGAGGCCCTGTTCGGTGGAGGGATAGACACCGTTATCCAGTTTATAGAGTTGCAGCGCTCCCTCGATATTACGAATCTGGACCTTAGCCGCCGTGCGCTTGGCGTCATCTGTTCTGCCCATGATGCGTGGGACGACCAGGGCTGCGAGAATGGCCAGGATGGCCACGACGACCATGATCTCGATGAAGGTGAAGGCCTGCTCCTCGTAAAAACGACGGCGTGACGAGTGCTGGGTGCTGGGTGCTGGGTGAAGACTGGAAGCCCCCTGCGTGCTTCTCCACATCATGATCATGGGCCAATGGTTGCGCTGCTCTCGTGTGCTCATCGAATGCCTCCCTGTTCCTTTCTGCCTATCACGCATCACCCCTTCACAGAAGACTGTGTTATCGAACCATCTGGCCCATTTCGAAGATGGGCAAGAGAATCGCGACGACGATGAAGAGGACGACGGTACCCATGGCCAGGATCATGACCGGCTCCATGAGCGAGGTCAAGCGGGCGATAACCCGTTCCACTTCTCCGTCGTAGATTTGACTCACTCGGCGTAACATTTCCTCCATCTCGCCGCTTTTTTCACCGACGGCGATCATGTGGGTGACCAGGGCCGGAAATTCTCCGCTTCGCTTGAGCGGATCGGCGATCGTCTCGCCCTCGCGGATATTTTGCCGTGCCGCTTCGACCGTTTCTTCCAGCACGCGATTGTTCATGACGCGTTTCGAGACATCCATTGCGTCCAGCAGCTGAACCCCGCTGGCCAACATCGTGGCCAGCGTGCTGGTGAGTCTGGAAATGGACACCATCCGCGCGACGTCTCCGATCAAGGGGAGTCTCAGGATCATCCGGTCCGCCATCATGTGACCGGCACCGGTCCGAATGAATCGTCGCGCCATATAGAGGCCTCCGAGGAGAACCCCGACCAATATCATCCAGTAGTCGGCAAAGAACTGGCTGATGGACATCAAGGCGACCGTCGGCCACGGCAAGGCTTGTTTCTGTTGCGCGAACACCATCGTAATCTTGGGAACGACAAACGTAATGAGGAAAAAGAGGATCGCCGACCCGATCACGAGCATGATGAGCGGGTAGAGCATCGCATTGGTGACTTTGTTCCTCAGGGCCAGTTGTTTCTCCAAGAACTCTGTGAGCCGGAACAGAATCTGATCCAGTGCACCACTGGTCTCGCCGGCCCGTACCATGTGCACATAGATCGGAGAGAAATCTTTCTCGTACGTTTCCAAGACGGCACTCAATGCTTTCCCCCCTCGGACTTGCTCTCGGATATCGGCGAGGAGCGCCTTGATGGGTTTCTTCTCGGCTTGGTCCACTAAGACGCCGAGGGCTTCGACCAACGGAAGGCCGGCTACGAGCAGTGTTGCAAACTGCCTGGTCAGGAGCGCCAGGTCGGTGGAGGCGAGAGTGGCCGATCGGCCGATGGATCGCTCGGAGCGGCCGCGGGATTGTTCGTGCGAGTGGGTCGGGGCTTGGCTCTGCTCAACAACATCGGTCGGATAGACGCCCTCTTTCCTCAGTTTGAGGCGGGCGACCTTGGGGTTCTCCGCATCGATGATCCCGGTCGTGGTTCCGCCGTCGTTTCGGTAGCCCTGGTATTGATAGACCGGCATGATCAGCGGACTCCGGACGTATCGGGCTGGACCGAGCGGTGCCCGACAGTCCATGATCGAACCAGCTGGAGGAGATGGTCAGTGCCTCGGTGCCACATTTAGTCGACGTCGATTTCCTGTTGCGTGATCCGCATGACTTCTTCCAGCGTGGTCTGGCCTTGGAGGACGCGTTCGGCACCCTCCTGTTTCAACGTCACCATGCCGTTCGTGATCGCGGCGTGTTTGATGGCTGTCGAGTCGGCTTTGCCGCCGATAAGCCGCCGGATGTCGTCGTTGAGCACCATGAGCTCGAAAATTCCAATGCGCCCGCGATAGCCAGTTTGGGAACAGGCGGCACACCCGGCTCCTCGATAGAGGGTCACGGTGGACCCAGGCGCGACGTCCAAGCGACTGAGTTCTTCCACGCTTGGCGCGTAGGGACGCTTGCAGTCCGGACAAATTCTTCTCAGCAGGCGTTGGGCCAGGACCGCCACGACCGACGAGGCGACCAGAAACGGTTCGATCCCCATATCGATCAGACGGGTGGCGGCGCTCGCCGCATCATTCGTATGCAGAGTGGAAAATACCAGGTGTCCGGTGAGGGAGGCATGAATAGCGATCTCCGCCGTTTCGCGGTCTCGAATCTCGCCGATCATGATGACATCAGGGTCTTGCCGGAGAATTGAGCGCAGTCCGGCGGCAAACGACAAGTTGATCTTGGGGTTCACTTGCATCTGTCCGATGCCGAGCAGCTGGTATTCCACGGGATCTTCAACCGTGATGATGTTCTTGTCTGGCGCATTGATGTGGCTCAAGGCGGCATACAGGGTTGTGGTTTTTCCGCTTCCCGTGGGGCCGGTCACGAGAATAATTCCGTGCGCCAGTTGGATCAGCTGATGGATCACGGCCAGTCGCTCCTTCGAGAAGCCCATTTCCGAGAGGTTCAGCAGACGATTTTCCTTCTCCAGTAATCGCAAGACGACCCGCTCGCCGTGCGAGGTGGGTAAGACCGAGACTCGAAGATCGACGTCTTTCCCGGAGGTTCGGATGGCGAACCGGCCGTCTTGCGGCAAGCGCTTCTCGGCAATGTTGAGGCCGGCCATGATTTTGAGGCGCGCGATAATGCTGGCTTGCAAATGTTTGGGCGGTGTAAGGACCGGGTAGAGCACGCCGTCGATGCGATATCGCACCACCAACCCTCGTTCGAATGATTCGAAATGGATGTCGCTCGCCCGTTGTCGAACCGCTTGAAACAGCACCGAGTTGACTAATCGAATGATCGGCGCTTCGTCGGTGGCATCCAGCAAGTCTTGCGGCTCATCAAGTTCATGCGCGAGTTGGTCGAGACTCTGGTTGGCTGCGATGTCTTCCATCACTTGTTCCGCGCCGGCCGGGTTGGCGATTTCGTCGTAGGCTCGGTTCAAGCAGGCCAGCAGCGCGACGCTGCTGGTCAAGATCGGTTTAATCGGTTTGCCCAACAGTAATCGAAGATCGTCCAGCGCGACGGTTTCCAGAGGATCGGTCGATGCGGTCAGAATGGCCCCTGCTTCATATCGAAGCGGCAAGACTCGATAGCGTCGACAAAACGCGATGGGGATCTTCTTAATCAGCTCGTGATCCACCTGGGTGGTGTCGAGCTGAGGCATCCAGGACATCTCAAATTGTTGGGCGAGCGCCTCGAGCACCTGCTCTTCCCTCAGGAGGCGCAGATGTAGCAGCACTTCTCCCAGTAGGCCGCCTTTTTCGTGCTGGTAGGCTAAGGCCTCCTCGAGCTTTGAGTCCAAGAGATTGAACTTTTCCCCGAGAATACGTCCCAAGAGAGGGCGATGAACGCGAGGAATGGACTGATCGTTGTCGAGCTGTTCGGACAATGTACCCTGACCTCTTCTGCCTGGAGACCCGCGCCGTTATTGGTCGTTTCTCCACTCTGTTACTATCTCGGTTGTAAAGATACTCTCCCTTTCGACGGCCTGGCAAGGACAGCGCGCATTCCTTGCGTACCATAGAAGGCGTTGAGGAGTGCCAGTTGACAGGAATACGAAGGGGTCGCGTACTGACTGCCGTGTCAGCGAAGCTCGTACGTAATCGTCGAGCGCTGATTATTCCGGAGCATGTCGAGCTTGACGATCTGCTCATTCTTCAGTTGTTGCAGTAAATTCAACATGGTACTGGGATCGCGAATATCGACTCCGTTGACGCGCTGTAGGACATCTCCCGTCTGGACCCCGATTTTTTCATAGAAACTGGTCGGCGCGATATAATCTAGGCGAAACCCGTTGACGCTTCCGTTCACCATATGTGGTGCGGCTCTGGCTTGGGATAACAGTTTTGGCAGATCGCTCATGGCCTGCTCCACTTCACGGCGATCGACGACTTTGCGGAGCGGAACGCCGGCGGTCGGTTGCTGAACGGCAGACGGCGCGGTACCAGTAGAACCGCCTGGAACCGGTGGGCGCTCCGACATCGCCAGCTCTAATAATTCCTCTAGGTCGCCCTGGCGGACCAGGATTCCATTCCGCCGAATCTCACTCACTTCTCCAAGATCAAGAATCTGATCATGGACACGATACAGGGCCTGTTGTTTGGAGGCCAGCTCCTCGACGATCGCAAACACGCCGCGCTGATCGCCAAACACGATACCGAGCAAGCGCATCCTGGCCGCCAAGCCGAGCGACGCTCGAACTGGGGTTCCGGAGGGTCCTCGACCGGTTGCATTCGTGACTCCACTCTGCGGCGCGGCGGGGAGGGCGAACAGGCCGCTGGAGCGCACATCCTCCACTGCCTGGGTCGGTGAATAGGAGGCAAGCACTGAGGAACCTGTCTGGCGATCGTCGACGGATCCAACTGAATGTGTCGGGATCACGTATAACGCATCGGCAACAAAGGCATTCATCGAGTGGGCAATCAGGAGACCACTTCCGACCAGACAGATGAAGAGGCCGATGCGACGCATATGTTGATGAGGGATTGGTGGCACGATAGTTTCTCTCGTTCTACCTGCCTCATGGTACATGGCCCATATTGGTGGCCGCAAGAATCTTTTAGCAACCTCCTTTAATTCATGGGTAGACAAGTAGACTGAAGCACGCAATAATCTCTTCCTTGCCCAAGGGAGGGTCTCCGCGTGAAGAAAGCCTTGATTACCGGGATTACGGGCCAAGATGGGTCGTATCTTGCTGAGTTCTTGCTTGAGAAGGGCTACGACGTCTACGGCATCATCCGCCGGTCCAGCTCCTTCAACACGGGTCGCATTGATCCCATCTATGAAGATCCGCATGTCCCGCATCGGCGCCTGCACTTGGTCTATGGCGACCTGAACGACGCGAGTTCCCTCAATCGGATCCTGCGAACCGTCCAGCCGGATGAAATCTACAATCTCGGGGCCCAGAGCCATGTGCGGGTCAGCTTCGATATTCCTGAATATACGGGAGAAATCACCGGATTGGGCACCATCCGCCTGCTGGAGGCGATTCGCGAGTCAGGATTGAAACCCAAGTTTTATCAAGCCTCGTCCAGTGAAATGTTCGGCAAAGTCCTGGAGGTGCCCCAGAAGGAAACGACGCCGTTCTACCCCAGGAGTCCCTACGGGGCCGCCAAGGTGTATGCGTACTGGATTACGGTGAACTATCGGGAGGCGTACAATCTCTTTGCCTGCAATGGCATCCTGTTCAATCATGAATCGCCGCGGCGGGGAGAAACCTTCGTGACGCGGAAAATTACGAAAGCGGCGGCACGGATCAAGCTCGGGACCCAACAAGATTTGTTTTTGGGCAACCTCGATGCGAAACGCGACTGGGGATATGCCGGCGACTATGTCGAAGCCATGTGGATGATGTTGCAGGCGCCGACGGCGGAGGATTATGTCATTGCCACGGGGGAGACCCATACAGTCAAGGAAATGTTGGAGCTGGCATTCGATCGTCTGCAACTGGACTGGACTAAACATGTGAAGATCGATGCCGCGTACTACCGACCAACCGAGGTTGACCTACTCATCGGCGATGCCAGTAAGGCCAAGCAACAGTTGGGGTGGCAGCCGAAAGTTCGGTTCGAAGAACTGATTACCATGATGGTGGACGCGGATTTGGCGTCGGAAAAAGAGAAATTGGATGGAACCAGGAAACGAAACTAGAGGGTGAAACGGGTATGACTGCATTCTGGAAAGATAAACGTGTTGTCGTGACCGGCGGTGCTGGGTTTCTCGGTTCGTTCGTCGTTGAGCAGTTGCGCGCGAAAGGCTGTCAGCAGATCGTCATTCCACGAAGCCAGGATTACGATCTGGTGCAGATGGACGCGGTGAAGCAATTGTATAGCGACGCGAAGCCTGATCTGATCATCCATTTAGCAGCCCGTGTCGGTGGGATTGGGGCCAATCAAGCCAATCCAGGACGGTTCTTCTACGATAACTTGATGATGGGCACCCAGCTGATCGAGGTCGGCCGCCAACGGGGACTGAAGAAGTTTGTGGCTACCGGGACCATTTGTGCCTACCCCAAGTTCGCTCCAATCCCATTTAAAGAGGACGATATCTGGAACGGGTACCCAGAGGAAACGAATGCCCCGTACGGATTGGCAAAGAAAATGATGTTGGTGCAGTCCCAGGCCTATCGGCAACAATATGGGTTCAACTCCATCGTGCTTTTTCCTGTGAATCTGTACGGGCTGCGCGATAACTTCGATTTAGAAACCTCTCACGTCATTCCAGCCCTTATCCGGAAATGCGTGGCGGCCAAGGACGCAGGACAGACTTCGATGACGCTCTGGGGAGATGGGTCGTCGAGCCGGGAGTTTTTGTATGTCGAGGATGCGGCCGAGGGTATTCTACTTGCGGCCGAACAATATGATGGAAATCTACCGATCAACTTAGGAACCGGTGAAGAAATTACGATTCGAGACCTAGCCGGATTGATTGCAAACGAAGTGGGATTCACCGGAACAATTCAATGGGATACCACGAAACCGAACGGCCAACCGCGACGCTGTCTGGATGTCAGTCGAGCCAAGCAGCTCTTTGGATTTCAAGCTCAACATGGCCTACGCGAAGGGCTAAAAAAAACGGTCCGATGGTTTCAGACCAACCGTCACGCGATCCGGGAAGTGCATTTTTAGATCGTTCTGGTTGTTCTGCCGGTTCCATTGGGACACAATTAATTCGCCTTCCGCCACTCCCACTAGACAACTCATGACGCTCCTCTCATAATCCCTCCATTAATCACAGCATCCTGATAGATCCTTAGCAGCGACATCTGTTAGCGAAAGCGGTATTCAGTTGCCACGTGTACGTTGACCCAATACCATCACAGAGGCTTTCCAAGGTAGATCTAGAGGAATCACGTCTGAGTTGAGGTGAACAGTGAAGCGTATTGATATCATTGCCGGAGCCAGGCCCAACTTCATGAAGATCGCCCCGATTATTGATGCCCTGAAGGCAGCGGAGAAGCGGGGAGGGCCGCTGCGCTATCGCCTCATCCATACGGGGCAACACTACGACCGGGCCATGTCCGGGAGCTTCTTTGAGGAACTCGGCATTCCCGATCCGGACATCAACCTAGAAGTGGGGTCGGGTACTCAGGCTGAGCAAACCGCCGGCATCATGGTCGCCTATGAAAAGGTCTTACTAAAGGACAAGAGCGATGTGTGCCTGGTGGTCGGCGACGTCACCTCGACCATGGCCTGCTCGATCGCGGCCCGTAAACTTGGAGTGCCTGTGGCCCACGTTGAAGGCGGCATCCGCTCCGGCGATTGGACCATGCCGGAGGAAATCAACCGCGTCGTCACCGATTCCATCACCAACTGGTTCTTCACCACCAGCGACACGGCCAACGAGAATCTCCGCCGCGCAGGAATCACCGACGATCGCATCTTCTTCGTCGGCAATACCATGATCGATACCCTCTTGAAGCAGATGCCCCGGCTGCGGCCGCCGGTTTGTTGGGACTCGCTCAAACTGGAGCAGGGTAAGTATTTTGTCATCACCCTGCATCGTCCGGCGAATGTGGATGGGGAGCAACAACTCCTTCGACTCCTGCACGCCATTGCGGATGGAACAAGAGGTCTACCGGTCATCTTTCCGGTCCACCCCAGGACGGCTAAGAATTTGAGAGATGCGGGGAACACGCTCCCATCAATGCACTACGTTGACCCCTTGAGCTATCTTGAATTCAATTATCTCGTCAAACATGCCAAAGGCGTGATCACCGATTCGGGGGGGATTACCGAGGAAACGACGGTGCTTGGTGTGCCCTGTCTCACGTTGCGTGATAACACCGAACGCCCTGAGACTATCACTATCGGCACCAACGAACTGATTGGGACTGATCCAAACAAGCTTCCACCAGCACTCACGCGACTGATGGCCGGGCAGTGGAAGAAAGGCGCGATCCCACCGAAGTGGGATGGCAAGGCCGCGGAACGGATTGTGGAGCAGTTGGAGAAACTGCTGTTCGCAGCGTGAGTTCGTTTTGATACTGCAGACCGAGGGAGGTCTTGCAGTACTCAAGGCCTTGCAGCAAAATGAATATGTCACGTTCGTCCACGTGAGGTACACATTACTCAGTGGTCAGTAAATTAGACAACACAAACAACCCTGCAACCCGCATGGATGCTGGGTGTACTGTTGTTCAAATTGCTGACTTCTAAGTAACGCTGATACGTACGACATAAATCATCATGCCCAAAGACATCCAGAAGCGAATCAACTTGGAACCAGGAGATCGTCCCGATCTTCTCATCTATGAGGGTGGTCGATTCCTTGTACCGCCGGCGACTGTCGATGTATCGGAACTTGTCGGGATGCTCGAACGGCTTGCAAGGGCTGTCACGGTCACAGAGATGAATCAAGCCATTCACAAGCGAGGGGGGTACTTGTGATGGGGATCAGCATAAATGTGCTTGGGGTATCCACGGAAGCCCGATGCCCACGGTAAAGAATATAGACGGCCCCTACCGTGTATTTTTCTATAGTTTTGACTGCCATGAACCAAAGCATGTCCATGTTCAAAGAGAAAAGGCGACGTGCAAGTTTTGGCTGGAACCGATTGCCTTAAGTATGAACAGAGGGTTTTCGCCAAAAGAACTGAATACCATTCGACGACTTGTTGAAACGAATATGCTGCGAATCATGGAGGCATGGCATGAACACTGCGGCGAAGATCGTTGACCCTCGCGTCATGACCGTTGAAGTCACCGACGATGAGATCGTTGCGCATTTGGTGGATGGACGGACGATCAGCGTACCGTTGGTCTGGTCATGGCGCTTATCGGAAGCAACCCAGGAGCAGCGACAACATTGGGAAATTCTTGGCGACGGTCAAGGGGTTCATTGGCCTGATATCGACGAAGATATCAGCGTTGAGGGCATGCTGCACGGAGCTCCGGCTCATCGTCCCAGAACATCCACAGGACACGCGGCCTAACCTGACTGAGCTCCTCACGCACAAAACCCGAGAGGCTATCTGTAAGGAGACGGCAGAGAAACAATACTTCTGGGGAAGAAACGGCGATACTTGGAATGTCGCGATTCTTCGCCACAACACCGAACGCCCCGAGACCATCACCATCGGCACCAACGAACTGATCGGGACTGATCCGAGCAAGCTTCCTCCAGCACTCGGGCGATTGATGGCAGGACAATGGAAGAAAGGGGCGATCCCACCGCTGTGGGATCGCAAAGCGGCGGAACGGATTGTCCAGTGTCTCGAAAATGTGCTGGTATAACGGAGCAGGTAAGTGCGATTGAGCGGACCAAACAATGACTCCCGTTTCATCTTTCATGTGTGCAGTTCAAAGGAGGACACCATTGTGAGAACAGCCGATGCCACAGCAGAAGTGTTCATGACCGCATTTGAGTCTTTACCGAAGTCCGAGCGTGAAGCGATCATGCAGCGGCTCTTTGCCAACCCGGCATTGAAGGAAGATCTGATCGATGTGGCCACATGGTATGACCGTCGCGCGGAACGGGCCATTCCGTACCAGCGTGTTCGCCAACGGCTCAAGAAAGTCGGCCGTCTGTGAGGTATCGGCTTGCCATCAAGCCTTAGGCCAGCCGGGAACTTGAGCGGCTGAATGATCAAGTACTTCGTCGGGCAGATGAGGCCATCCTAAAGTTAGCCGAAAACCCACGGCCACATGGCGCAAGGAAACTCAGTGGTGTGCCGTTGTACCGCATACGAGTAGGGTCCTTTCGAATTGTGTATGAGGTGAATGACGCCCAGCATCTGGTGACCGTTGTGACTATCGGTCACCGTCGGGAAGTCTACAGAAAATGATTGAGGGCTTGGGACAGAATATGCGTCAGAGCAAAGGGCTGGAACGAATACCCTCCGCGACAGCACCGAACGCCCGGAGACCATCACATTGGCACCAACGAATTCATCGCACTGACCCAAGCAAATTACCGTCGGCGCTGGCGCGATTGATGGCGGGGCAGGTGAGTTCGATGGAGCAGAACAAACAATGACTTTCGATCTTTTAATCAACCGTAATCCTCGACTTTTGCGTGATCGTCATGCTAAATGCGAAGGTACGAGGCATATGGAATGCAGCTTCCCAATCGAGAACACGCGTATGTATCCCCCAAGAAACTGCGCGAATACCTCCTGTCGGATAGCCATCCGGTAGGAAGGTTCAAGGCGAAAGTTTTCACGTCCCTCGGGTTTACGGAACAGCATCTCAACGATCTCCAAGAAGGCTTACTCGCCATTGCCTACATGAACGAGGTGCGAGAGGAACGCCAAGGGAGCTATGGGAGGAAGTATGTCTTGGATGGAGCCTTGCCCACTCCTCGTGGTACTCTTTTACACATCCGCACGGTCTGGATGATTGACGCGGGAGAAGACGCTCCGCGGTTTGTCACGGCGTACCCGTTGTAAATTTCAAGGAGAGGTGGTTATGCGATTCAAGGAGCTCGATACGGTCGTGTTAACGCACGACGTGCCGGAAAACAGTCTGAAGGAGGGAGACCTTGGCGCCATCGTCCACCTCCACGCCGACAGGGAGACCGTCGAAGTCGAATTCGTGACGGCCGAGGGGAGAACGATCGCGGTGTTAACCCTCAGACATGAAGACATCCGTTCGATCGGCGACAGAGAAATTCTCCACGTGAGAGACTACTCGGTGGCACTCGGCTAAGCGAAACTCTGACAAGGGTGGCTGGTCATTACCGTCGTGGTCAAATTCTTCTGAACGGGGAGGACATATGAAACTCAGCGATGTTCCGAAATACCACGTCGCGTATCTGCGCCTGCACGAAAAGACGTTCCAGGTCACGACCATGAAAGTCAGCGACGAGATGAACATCGACCTCGCGCCGGATGGGACCGTCTACGGTATTGAATTGTTGAACGCCAAGGAGCAATTGGCCGACGACCATGGCGCCCTGATCGTAGAATCGGAAGGACAACGCCGTGAAATTCCGCTGACGGCATAAACAAGGAACCCGACCGTATTCGCATCCCGTGCATGCGCGACAACACCGAACGAATTTGAGGCCATTACGATGGGAACCTACGTACTGATCGGGGCCGATTCGAACAGGCTTGACAATTCTTTCCATTCAAACTTAAAACCTGAAACTTAGAACCTGAAACTCAGTACCCTACCCGAACTCATCTGTACGGTTTTTCCTGCACGAGTCCACGTAATCAGAAAGAAAGTCGTCTAACCTTCAGAAACTACGTATCTTTTCTTGTCTGAGATTGGTCCAAGTCTTGCGACCTCAGTATTCTTGAAAATTCCAATATGTATATAGGTTGAGCCAGGACCATTTTATGCACGACATGTTGATGCTGTCGGTGTGAAGTGTGGAAGCAGAGTCTCTTTCTGCTTGTGAATTCTTGCATCATTGACATAGATATGGTATCCGCACTATGTGGTTGTAGATACTGCATTGTAGACAAAGCGCTCGTCAAGCACATCGATGTCATGGCTGTAAGTACTCCTCAGCTTTGTCAACAGTGCCTTGATAGTTGAGGCATTTGAAAAGGGTGAGAGTTGCGGTGGCCCTTCTGGTATCGGCTGATTCATTCAGGGCGATGGTAGCTGGCGTACGGTCAATATCACTTGTGGTTTCTCGGTCTCATACTTCGTGATGATACTGTGTGACGTAAGACTGTCATGATCGTAACAAATGAAGTAACTCGAACCTATTTTCAGAAAGCTTGTGCCGGCGCTGTCACACCTGACGAAAGGACAGTGGAAGTAAGAGGCCATTCCTTTGCTATGGGATGGCGTGGGGGCGGAGCTGGATGGTGGGGTATCTTGCGATGAGATGCTAAGTTAACGCGTCGGAAGGGGCGATGGAGAGGAAGTAATGACCTTGACCTCTTCTCTCCTATGCACGATCCAAGATCTGCCCCCGCTATTGTTTTCAGATTGTCGAGCGTCATATTCCCGCATGGTGTCGACAAGCACGGCGCGATATGGCGATACTGGGCGTCGGTGATTTCTATGTGCGCAGTATCGTATAAGCATAGCTATTAGTGTTAACAGGCCCTAATCCGAAACCGAATCCCTCGTACCTTCTGGTCGCAGACTTAACCTTTCCCATTGGCACGCCCCCTTTCTGCATGTCGACACCGTTCCCTCTCCATACAAGTCGGTGCAAGTGAAGGCCGTCTTCTATATCAACATCCTCGTCTCGACTCTTTCGTGAAGCGGATCTCCATATCATCGTAAGCATGGTCTCGAAATGAAATTTCAATTGCCTGCTGCGCAAGGTGTGCTACCGTTCGAGAAGAGAGAAGGCCCATGGGAATACCGACCGCTCTCATCCTTGCGACCGAAGACCTCCACGTCATCATTGGTACCGATCCGTGCTGCACTCTGGCAGAAGCCAACCAAGTCGTCACAGGTTGGCACATGCAGGGTAAGTGCCAGCATTGTGGGGTGGGATGGCCTCAGAAAAGACGTTCACAATGCTCGCCGGGGTGGCGGTGGTGGAGCAGGTTATGGCCCTGGCGTAGAGGAGGAATGTGATCGCTGACTCCCGCGCCAGTTCACCTGGCATAAACCGTGAGTGCGAAGGAGTATCGAGCAAACAGCCCCTTTGGGCGGGAAAGTGCTCATCTCGGTCTATGAATTGTTTGATAAGGAGTATAGCGATGTTGCTTGTTATTTCCGTGCGTAGGACAATCCAAAACGCTTGTTTCTGCGGTTCAGGGATTGTGTTGTTTTTTCTCAATGTGCTTAGTGCCCATGCCCTGACCGATATTAATGTCTGTTCCAAGCCGCAGTTACTTGCGGCCATCAATGCAGCTCAGCCTGGCGATCGGATCCGTCTTTGTAGTGGGGTCTGGGTGGATCTGAAACTGGTGGTCAGCCGCAGTGGGACGACGGAGCAGCCGATTGCGTTGACGACGCAAAACCCTGGCGGGGTCACGATCAGTGGTCATAGCTATATCGAGCTGAGGGGATCCTATATACACGTTAGTGGGTTTCGCTGGGCGGACTACGGTGATCCGAGGCCGAAACGCGGTTTTATTCAGACCATGTCACAATCACACCATTGCAAGATTTCAGAAATGGTGTTTGAAGAAGACCTTGAGTCGCCACGAAAGGAATGGATCTTCAACATTGCTCTTCGCGGCAGGGACCACGAAGTATTTTCCTCTGCATTTCTAGGAAAGCGTGGGAAGGGCGCGCAGATGTTTGTGTGGCAAGGCGGTGAGAACTTGAACCACGAACTCCACCATCTGTACTTTCGGCGCAAGCCGCTCGGGTATCACCGAAACGGCGAGCAGATAAACGGTGGAGAATCGCTTCAAACAGGTGCGGGTGACGGTGTGGAATTACCTGCCGACGATCTCTATGCGCATCATTTGTTTTTTGAGAATGCCAGCGGGGAATCAGAAGTTATTTCCATCAAGGGCAG
>SWDS01000010.1:120473-236207 GCA_005116745.1 Nitrospira sp.
CCATCAGAAAGCGCTATTCCCTAAAGGCTGCATACCCAACATTTGACATTATCTCTAGCAGGGCACGGAAAAGCTCTTGTGTTGTTCCGTTGTCTTGGGTGGAGTAGAGGCGCGCTTGACCATTTACTCCGGGAGATTCAGAGAGGGCTCCGGAAATTCGGATAGCATGAGTAGGTTGTAGCCTGGATTCACCAGGGCCGCCGGGCGATGGCGAACCAAAGGAGCGAGACGATGAAGCGAACGAGATGAAATCACGGAGCTATCTTCAAAGCCCAGGTGGCCTTGGCTGCGGTCAAAGGGGACAAGACTGTGGCGGAATTGGGCCAACGTCAGCACTCCTGGACCACTGGGGTGCAAAGAAGTTGGAGTGCATAGCTGAAACATTCGAAGGACAAAACTCGGACAGATCTTGTGCTACATAAATGGGACAACTTAACCTGATATCTACACGGTGGTAATGAAATAGAGATTCTCAATTTTGTGAATTAGAAAGCTACACATGAAATCTCTTTTAATCTTGCAGAATGAAATAATGGAATATCGCAAACCTGTATACAATGGGCTTGCTGAACATTATGACGTTACGGTTTTTCATTCTGGCTTACCAAGTGTCACGGTGAAGGATACATATTACGAGGTCATTGCGCCATACAAGAGGATCGGACCGTTTTTCATTCAGCCTCATTCGTCACTGCGTGAGCGACTTGATCGCTCCGATGTTGTTATCGCAATGTTCGATTTACGCTGGCCGTCTTATTTGCTTCCGCTCCTCAGGGATCAGAGACCTAAGTATATCCTTTGGGGGCAACGATACAGCAGGAACTCACTTGCTAATGCCGTCAGAGACCGACTTATTAACATGGCCGATCGGCTGCTAATGTATGGTGATGAGGAGGTTGAGCAGATGATCACACGCGGAGTGGATCCTCACAAGTTCGTGCTGGCGCCGAATACCATCCATGTTGCAAATCATGCTGACTATAGTGACGCGCCCAAGAGCAGTCTTCTGTTTGTTGGCCGGCTACAGACGCGAAAGCGGGTTGACCTGCTCATCGAGACGTTTGCTCACTTGCTGGGCCGTATTGGTGAGGGGGTAAGGCTGGACATTGTTGGTGACGGGGAAATGCAGAATGACCTCAAGCAACTCGCGGCCAAGCACCACCTGTTGCATAAGGTCGTTTTCCATGGGCGCATCGACGATCCAGAAATACTGGCCAGAATATTTTCCCAAGCTTATGCGTATGTTTCGCCGAGTCCTGTTGGACTTGGTGTGCTCCACAGTCTTGCGTATGGCGTTCCAGTAATTACACTCCGCAATGTGCGGCATGGGCCGGAGTTTCACAATCTGGTGGATGGCAAGAACGCGATCATTTGCGAAGACATGGATGAAATTGAGAAGGCAATGGAAAAAGTTTGCACAGACCAAACCTTCTCCACCGAACTTGGTCGCAACGCTTATCAACGCTATGTAGGCGAACGAACTTTGGTGAAGATGCTCGAAGGCTTTCGCAAGGCAATAGATGAATGAGTGAATATGCAGGAACTGGTGGGGCGATATTCGCGGTATTTGACAAGAACTGGCATCTGGGGCAAAAAGGGTGATCTTATGGATGTGGACATGAAAATGTATCTCTCTGGTGAAAAGCTGTATGGTGATGATTTTTCTCTGGAACAACTCAAGAAATGGGTTGAAGAAGAGGCTGAAGGATATAGTGGTCTTGTTAGAGAGGCGGAGGCAGCATACACCTATGTTTATCATGAGCTAAACAAGATGCACGGTTTTCAGTATGTTAAGTTGCCCCAAAAATGCATTGCGCTGGGTGTAGGATCAGCCAACTGCCAGGAATTCTATCCGATCCTGCCGTACTTGAGTCATATCACATCTTTGGAGCCGTCGAACCATTTCAGCACAGACAAGGTGGGGGGGGTGCCGGTTTTGCATGTGAAGCCTTCCGTCGACGGAAAGATGCCGTTCCCTGACGATCATTTCGACGTCATCACTTGCTTCGGCGTATTGCATCATATCGCTAATGTCACATTTACTATTGCGGAGTGTTTCCGTGTGCTAAAGCCTGGTGGTTTTATGTTTCTACGTGAACCTGTCGTTTCAATGGGAGACTGGCGAAGACCCAGAAAGGGCCTAACAAAGAATGAGCGTGGTATCCCTTATGCCTTGTTCATCAATATGGTCAAACGGCATAACTATACGATTGTGAGGCTCACTCAATTCGATTTTGCTCCTCTGGGCCGACTGCTTAGTTACTTCGGAGTCAGCACATTTTCCCACAGATCGACAACCGTCCTTGATTATGCGCTCAGTCAGATCTTTGCATTCAATAAGAAATATCATAGGGTAACTAGGCTGGAAAAATTTGGACCGGCGTCCGTCTATATGTGTTTGCTGAAAAACCAGTTTTCTAGCGGTTCTAAATTTGCATGAAAACTATCGCCTTCAACGCGCTCAATTCCAATTCAGGAGGTGGCAAGAGTATTCGTGACAGCTTTCTGGAATTGCTCAACAACGAGGTTTTGGTCGATCGATATGTTGTTATCGCCGCCCAGGGTTCGGCTCTCGGTTTTGTCACCAATCCGAACATAGAAATTCTCAGGATGCCGGGCCTTTGTAGTTGGACTCTGGCTGCGCCAATTATCTACCGATTCGTCCTGGGACGAGTGCTCGACAGGGTCGGGGCTGACGTCGTTCTCAATATTGGCGACCTGATCATTCATACTACAGTGAAGCAGATTTACGTATTCGACTGGGCTTATGCGCTCGATGTGCACCCAAAGGTCTGGGCGGATATGAAATCAATCGATTTGCTCATCAGGAAAGCCAAGCTGTGGCTGCTCAAGCGCTACTTCCACCGCCCTGACATCGTTATTGCCCAAACCCACTTCATACAGAACAGGCTTAAGGAGTTGTATAGCCTGAAAGATGTTCGGGTGATCAATAACGCTGTCACCATCAAGACTGCAAAGAAAGGTCTATCGCCCAATTTCGATCTGCCACCGGGCGTCAGGCTGGTGTGTCCTGCTGTCTACTACCCCCACAAGAACATCGAGGTTCTTCTTGATCTTGCGAGCCTCATCATGCACCAAAATCTGGACTATCGCATCGTGACAACGGTTAACCCTGACACCGGTGCGGCACAGCGTTTTGTTGATGCGATTGTCGAGCGTCGGTTGCAATATGTTATAAAGAACATCGGGCAGGTGCCACTCGATCAAATGTACATTTTGTACGAACAGTGCGACGCACTATTAATGCCCACTTTGCTCGAGAGTTTTAGTATCGTGTATTTGGAGTCAATGCATCACGGTCTCCCGATTTTCACCAGCAACATGTGGTTTGCCCGTTCGGTCTGCGGTGAGGCGGCGAAATATTTCGATCCCTTCAATGCGGAGGACATTCTTCGCTCACTCAATGAAGTGATGCCTAATGCCGACGCAAAAGAGGCATTGGTAGCTGTCGGGAGGCGGCAGTTGGCGTCGTTTCCCACGTGGGAAGAGAACTTTGCTGCATATTGCGAATTCATCAACGAACTTTCATGAAAGATTCGTACGGTCTCCAAGGTTCAACCATGTATGGCCGCTGCTCAGTCGAGACCTTCACGGATTAACTGATGGAAGAGACTCACTCTGAAATCAACGTGTTCCTGAATCCTATAGAAGCTGTGCTATTGGGTTAGGCGCTGGCCGATGAACCGTTGATGTCGTTTCCCGCTGGAGGCGCCTTCTGAGACTATGAAACCGAAAGCCACTCATGAATAGCTATCAGATCTGCACAAACTGTGTCATGGACACCACAGACTCCATGATCGTCTTTGACGATAAGGGGGTCTGCGATCATTGCAACACCTTTTGGAAGCATACGTTGCCAAACTGGCATACGGACGACCGGGGACGGCAGGAATTGCAAACCCTCGTTGAAAAAATCAAACAAGTTGGGAAGGGAAAAGACTTCGACTGCATCATTGGTATGAGCGGTGGCATTGATAGTTCATTTTTGACGTATGTGGCTAAAGAGCAACTAGGGTTGCGTCCGTTGGTGTTTCATGTCGATGCAGGATGGAATTCTCAGGAAGCGGTTAACAATATTGAAAAGATGGTGGATGGTCTTGGACTGGATCTGTACACCGAAGTGATTGATTGGGAGGAGATGAAGGATCTCCAGTTGGCGTTTTTTAAATCGGGGGTACCACATATCGATACTCCTCAGGACCACGCCTTTTTTGCGACCATGTACAAGTTCGCGGAACAGTACAAAGTAAATTACATTCTTACTGGTGCGAATCTTTCTACGGAATGCGTTCGCAACCCAGTCGAGTGGATGTACTACCAGTCAGACTCCGTACAGCTTCAGGATATTCATGGGCAATTCGGAACCCGTCCGTTGGTCAATTACCCGGTAACCTCGATTCTCTGGCATAAGGTCTACCTGCCCTATCTGAAGGGGATCAAGGTGGTTCGACCGTTGAACTACGTCTCCTATATCAAGCAGGATGCCATGAAGTTGCTAATCGATAAGTTCGGCTGGCAGCCCTACCTTCAGAAACACTTTGAGTCTCGGTTTACTCGCTTCTACGAAAGTTTCTGGCTGCCTAAGCGTTTCGGCTACGATGTACGGCGAGTTCAATATTCGAGCTTGATCCTCACAGGGCAGATGACGCGCGAGGAGGCCCTAGCCAAGCTGGAACAGTTGCCCTATGACGAGTTAACCATCAGCCATGACCTAGAATATGTGGCCAACAAGTTGGGAATCTCAGTGGATGAACTGAAGAGCTACATAGATCTGCCCAAGAGGACGTATCGGGATTACAGGTCGCAACGGAAGATTTATGACTGGGGAGCCACGGTGATGAAGGCATTGGGGGTAGAGGTGGGTGGCAAGCGATGATCACGTTGGTCAATTACGGACTAGGCAATATCCAAGCGTTCGCCAATATCTATAAACGTTTGAATATTCCGGTCGTCGTTGCCAACACAAGTGATGAGTTGGCCCGGGCAGAGAAGATCATTCTTCCCGGCGTAGGGGCATTCGATTGGGCCATGACCCGGCTGAGCGAGTCGGGAATGCGCGCGTGTCTGGACGATCTAGTATTAGTGAAAAAATGTCCAATCCTCGGTGTCTGTGTGGGTATGCAGATGATGGCGAAGTGCAGTGACGAGGGGAAGCTACCTGGGCTCGGTTGGATTGATGCAGAGGTTCGTCATTTCGGGCAAGGCGTGGGGGGTGAGAAATTTGGAGTTGGGAATACAGTGCTAGGTATGAAGGGGTTGGCTCTGCCGCACATGGGATGGAATGATGTTGCTCCTCAAAAAGCAGAGTACCTTTTTAAGGGTATGCAGACAGGTGCCCGTTTTTATTTCCTGCACTCCTATTACTTTCTTTCGCAAAATCCTGACACGGTGTTGGCTGTGACGGATTACAACGGCCCTTTTACCTCCGCGATCTGCTCTGGGAACATGGTGGGCACGCAGTTCCATCCTGAAAAGAGTCATCAGTGGGGCATCCAACTGTTAAAGAATTTCGCTGAGCTCTAAGTATGTTACGTCCACGGATCATTCCCTGTTTGCTGGTAAAGAATGGCGGACTTGTCAAGACGGTGCAGTTCGACAAACCGAAGTATGTCGGGGATCCTATCAATGCTGTGCGAATCTTCAATGAGAAAGAGGTTGATGAGCTCATTGTTCTAGATATTGATGCCACAGTGCAGAACCGAGAACCGAACTATACGATGATTGCCAATCTGGCGGCAGAATGCCGAATGCCGCTCTGTTATGGTGGTGGCGTCAGAACGGCGGAGCAGGTTCAAAAAATCATCAGTCTAGGGGTTGAAAAGGTGGCGTTGAGTGCCTCCGCAGTGCAAACGTCTAGGCTGATTTCAGAAGCCGCTGAGCGGGTGGGCAGCCAAAGTGTCGTGGTCGTCATGGATGTGAAGAAGTCCGGCCTGCTTCAGCGCTACGAAGTATATACTCATAACGGTGGGCGAAAAACGGGCCTTGATCCAGCTGAATTTGCAAAGCAGGCAGAGGCCCTTGGAGCTGGCGAAATAGTGGTGAACTCGATTGATCGGGACGGTGTCATGAAAGGGTATGACCTTGATCTGATATCACGAGTGCGAGATGCCACATCGTTACCGATGACCGTTCTTGGCGGTGCCGGGTCGTTGAATGACATTACCAACCTGATTCGCTCATTCGGTGTTATTGGCGCTGCAGCGGGAAGTTTATTTGTGTTTAAGGGCGTTTACCGGGCCGTGTTGATCAATTACCCGAGTCGTGCCGACAAAGATGCCTTGATCATGCAGGCGTTTCAATCCGTATAGTTTTCGTGGTGCACTATCCGAGAAAGAGTCATTCATGAAGCAAATCCTGCAAAACCTTTCAAATGGCCAAACAGAACTGGCTGAAGTTCCATGCCCCCAAGTGAGATCCGGACAACTGCTCCTACGCACCCGTACCACACTTGTCTCGGTAGGCACGGAGCGGATGCTGGTCGAGTTTGGTAAAGCTAACCTGCTCGACAAGGCGCGCCAGCAACCGGACAAAGTTCGGATGGTGCTAGAGAAGGTCAAGACAGATGGGCTCTTGCCGACACTGGAGGCGGTGCGCAACAAACTCGATCAGCCGTTGGCGCTTGGCTACTGCAACGCCGGCGTGGTGGTCGAGGTCGGCGCCGGAGTCGAGGGGGTTCATGTAGGCGACCGTGTGGTGTCCAACGGCAAACATGCGGAGATGGTCGCCGTCTCGAAGAATCTCTGTGCACGCATTCCGGACGGCGTCAGCGACGAGGCTGCGGCCTTTACCGTGATCGGTGCGATCGCGTTGCAGGGAATCCGCTTGATTGTACCAACATTGGGTGAGTCCATCGTCGTGACGGGATTAGGGTTGATTGGCCTCATTGCGGTTCAACTTCTACGGGCCCATGGTTGCCGGGTGCTCGGCATCGATTTCGATGCGGATAAACTGGAGCAGGCGCGGGAGTTTGGGGCCGAGGTTGTCAATCTTTCAAACGGAGGAGACCCTGTCTCGGCGGCGCTGGCGTTCTCGCGTGGGTGCGGCGTCGATGGGGTTCTGATTACAGCTTCTACCAAGAGCAATGAACCTATGCATCAGGCCGCCCTCATGTGCCGCAAGCGAGGCCGCATTGTACTGGTTGGTGTTACTGGGCTCGAATTATCACGTGCTGATTTTTACGAGAAGGAACTGACGTTCCAGGTATCGTGTTCCTATGGGCCGGGCCGTTATGACCCGCTCTACGAGGAAAGTGGGCAGGATTATCCCTTGGGTTTTGTCCGATGGACCGAACAGCGAAATTTTGAGGCGATATTGGATATGCTGGCCGACGGACGACTGAACGTTGAACCGCTGATCTCGCACCGTTTTCCTTTCGAACAGGCCACTCAAGCTTATGAGTTGTTTGGCAGCGGTAAGAGAGTGCTCGGGATTGTCTTGCAATATCCGGATAGCACGAAGAATTCTGATACGAACCTTCTGCACCGGACTGTCAGGCTTGCTCAGACCGTACGCCGTGAAGATACGGTGAAAATTGGGATCATTGGTTCTGGGAATTATGCAACGCAGGTGTTGATCCCGGCTCTGAGCAAAACCGGTGCGGTGATGAAATCAGTGGCGTCTGCTACCGGGGTGAGCGGGGTGCATGCCGGGAAGAAGTATGGATTTGAGGAGGCCACGACCGACAGCACTGCCCTCCTCAATGACCCGGACATCAACACGGTGGTGATTACCACGCGCCATGATAGCCATGCACGGCTTGTGTGCGAGGCGCTTAAGCGCGGCACGAATGTGTTTTGCGAAAAGCCGCTGGCGCTCACGCGCGATGAGCTTGACGAGATTGAACGGACATATCACGCGGCACATGAGATGTCCTCCTCGCCACCTATCGAGGGACCGCTGTTGATGGTGGGCTTTAACCGTCGTTTTTCGCCACAGGTCCAGAAGCTTAAATCCTTGCTCGCCAGTGTCCATGAATCCAAGAGTTTCATCATGACGGTGAATGCAGGAGCGATCCCTCCCGAACACTGGACGCAGGACAAGGCTGTAGGCGGTGGACGCATCATTGGAGAAGGATGCCATTTTATTGACCTGCTTCGATTCCTGGCAGGTGCACCGATTGTTTCTGTGCAGGCCATCGGGATGGGACAGGCGCCGGGTATGGTCGTGCGTGATGACAAGGTGAGTATCAACCTCGGCTTTGCTGATGGATCTTTCGGGACGGTCCATTATTTCGCCAACGGCCACAAATCCTTTCCCAAGGAGCGACTGGAAGTTTTTTGCGAAGGTCGGATTGTGCAGTTGGACAACTTTAGGAAGATGAGAGCCTATGGGTGGCCAGGGTTTACCACGATGAACCTTTGGCGGCAGGACAAGGGGCAGGGCGCTTGCGCCGCCTCGTTTGTGAATGCCATTCGAAATGGTGGGCCCTCGCCTATTTCATTCGAGGAATTGATAGAGGTGACACGGGTTAGTTTTGAAGTGATGGAGCGAATGAGCTAACCCAGGATCACAGTTAGATGTTGAGTATATATTCGAAATGCTAGCAGCGGGTCACTCTGTGGAAACCCAGTTAAAAGGTTGTGTCCAGCTAGAATATGTGGGTATCCAGACAGGCCTGGCGTACGCCAGATGAATAACCGATCTGCAACAAATCGCCTGTGTCTTTACCTCCGGACTGCTTCCCACCTTAAGCCAACACAAGTTGCTTTTCAGATCTTACGCAGGGTTTTTCTTTCACGGCCTCCTCAACTTGGTAACGATGCCATCCCTCTTCGCAATGGGATGCACTTGCTGTGTGAGCCCATACCATCAAAGTTCTCCGGCTCCGATACAGCATTTTTGTTTCTCAACGCTACGAAGGCATTCTGTGCTGGGGGCATCGACTGGAAAAGCGCTGAGATGCCCAAACTCTGGCGCTACAATCTACACTATTGCGACTATCTGCTCGATACCGACCGATCGCTTCAGAGTAAGCGCCAACTGATAAGCCACTGGATTACCCATAATCCACCAGGGACTGCGGATGCTTGGGAGCCCTACACTGTTTCACTGCGCATCGTCAATTGGGTCAAGTTGTTCTTGCAAGAACCAGAAATTGTGGTGCCGGAATGGTTGAACGTTCTGTATCAACAGGCAGCCTGGCTTGAGAAGAATATTGAGTATCACATACTGGCCAACCATTATCTCAAAAACGGCAAAGCGCTCTTTTTCGCCGGAAGTTTTTTCGCTGGCACGGATGCAGAACGATGGCTGCAGAAGGGTTTGAGGATATTAATCGAAGAAGCGGACGAGCAGTTCCTGGAGGATGGTGGGCATTACGAGCGGAGTCCAATGTATCATTCGATATGTCTCGAAGACTACCTAGATGTGTTGAACCTCATGACTTCGAACCCTGGTCTCATAAGCCAGGAGGTGGTCGATCGGCTTACGGAAAAGTCAAACACGGCTCTGGATTTCTTAAATGATGTCTGCTTGCCCGATGGGGAGATCCCACTCTTCAATGACTCGGCTTTGGGCATTGCACCTGCGCCCGCTTGTATTTTTGAGTATGCCCGGCGGATCACTGGTTATGAACGGCCATCGCTGCCTACAAATCTGACGATTATTGAGAAGGCAGAAAGCGGCTACTTCGTAATACGCAATGACGGAGACATGATGATCGTTGACTGCGGACCCGTGGGACCCGATTACCAACCAGGGCACGCCCATTGCGATACTCTCAGCTATGAGCTCGCACTCGACGGCCAACGCGTCGTCGTAGATAGTGGTGTGTACGACTATGAAGCGGGTGCACGTCGACGATACTCCCGCAGCACCAAGGGGCACAATACGATCTCAGTGGACGGAGAGGAACAGTCGGAGATCTGGGGGGTATTCCGGGTTGCTAGGCGTGCATATCCCATTGGTGCGACCATCGTGAAGTTGTCGGGAGATCGGGTACGGTTTGAGGGGATGCATGATGGATTTAGACGGTTGTCTGGGAAGGTTATGCACAAGAGGGCGATTGAATACGATGGGCGTGGCACATGGACTGTGCGGGATGAAGTGACCGGGACGGGCAAGCACGATGTCGAAAGCGCTATTCACCTCCATCCGGATTACTCCACAAAACAAGTCAACGATTGCATCAAGATTCTTAAGAAGGATGGGAAAGCAATTGTCCGGCTGGAGCTCGTTGGAAACGCGTTGATTCGTGTGGAACCAGGTCGCTACTTTCCAGAATTTGGAATCGAGCACAAAAATGAGGTTATCGTGCTGTCTTGTTCCGGCACACTACCTCTGGAAATTGGTTATCGAATCAGTAAGGAATGCTGAAACATGCGGGTCCTGTTTCTTTCCCACTATTTTCCTCCTGAGGTGAATGCTCCAGCCTCGCGAACGTATGAGCACTGTAAGCAATGGGTGAGGGATGGCCACGAGGTGACGGTCGTGACCTGTGCACCTAATCATCCGCGCGGCAAGGTGTATGAAGGGTATAGCAACCGTTTCTTTCAACGGGAGGAAAAGGACGAGATTCGAATCATTCGGGTTTGGACCTATGTGACGGCCAATGAGGGTTTCTTTAAACGGACGCTGAACTATGTTTCATTTATGGTGTCGTCGATTGTGGCAGCGCTTTGGTTGCCACAATCAGATGTGGTCGTGACGACCTCTCCCCAGTTCTTCAATGGCCTTGCCGGGTATTTCGTCAGCCGATTAAAACGCATGCCGTGGGTGTTGGAAATCCGAGACCTCTGGCCGGAGTCGATTCTGGCCGTGGGAGCGATTAGGAATAAGGCAATTATTCGCATGCTGGAGTGGGTCGAGCTGTTCGCCTACCGAAAGGCTGATCGTATCGTGCCTGTGACCGACGCATTTAAACGGTATATGGTCAAGAAGGGGATTCCAGCTGAGAAAATCGAGGTCATCAAGAATGGAGTTGATCTGTCCTTCTTCAAGGAAGTCACTGGTCTAAATCCGATTGCGATGGAGCTTGGATTACACGGCAAGTTTGTTGCCGCTTACGTTGGAACGCATGGCATGGCGCACTGCCTTGAGACGATTCTGTATTCGGCGCGTGAGCTTAAAGAACGCGAAGACATTGTGATTCTTCTCGTCGGAGATGGAGCCGAACGTCAACGTTTACTGGGAATGCGGGATGAAATGGTGCTCCACAACGTCATCATGCTTGATCAACAACCGAAGGAGAAGATGCCCTATCTCTGGGCGCTTTCTGACGTGAGTCTGGTCCTATTGAAGAAGTCCGAGCTGTTCACAACGGTGATCCCCTCCAAGATTTTCGAAAGCATGGCGATGAAAAAGCCGATCATCCTAGGCGTGGAAGGGGAGAGTGCTGGGATTATCAAAGCTGCTGAGGCCGGTTTCTGTATCGAACCGGAGAACAGCCACGCACTTGCTGAATGTGTTCTGGAACTCTACAGGAATCGAGATTTGGCAGCGAAGCTCGGTTCAAACGGACGTCGGCATGTTGCGGAGCATTACGATCGTACAGTACTGGCAAGGCGATATGAATCTCTGCTGGCATCGCTCATTCTCTCCTCAAGACCCACCGCATCGCCGTTGGTAGATGGAGACCAGCAATCACTATAATAGCGCTGCCGGTAGTCTGCAGGGTCGTCTTCCTCCTATGCTTCAATGACCGTCTGTGCCTCGGCGAACTCGCGCACGCTCACGCACTCATTTCAAAATAAGCAGGTACTATCCTGCTCCCCTTGAAATTGAGACCACCTTCACGACATGGTCCTATACGGACTGGGAGGTGAACATGGCAGCAGAATCGGCAGATCCAGTTGAACGATGGACAGCCAAACGACGCGTGGTGTTGGTGATGAGCATCTTGAAGGGCGAGACTTCCGTGGCCGAGGCGGCTCGCAGACATGGCCTGACGGTGGCGGAGGTGGAGGACTGGCGGGAGAAGTTTCTGCTGGGCGCCGAGAATGCGCTCCGCACCCGCCCAAAAGACGAAGAGGCCGTCAAGGACGAGCAGATCAAGAAGCTCAAGCAGAAGATCGGCGATCTGGTCCTCGATAACGATTATGTTACGGGAGGCCTTGAAACCGTACCCTTTGGACCGGAAGACATCCGACGCGTGAGAGCGACGCTGTTGGGTGTCTCTGAGCGACGGAGCTGCCAGGTGCTCGGTGTCAGCCGAGCCGGTTTGCACCGAGCCACAGGAGCGGGACGACGCCGAGGCCGCACGGAGCCTCCATGGCTGGAACGGCTGCGGTATTGGATTCAACAGTATCCGACGTTTGGCTATCGCCGGTTGTGGGTGCAGTTGCGATTCCGAGATGGCATCGTGGTCAATCGGAAGGTGGTCTACCGTGTCCTGAGCCAGAAAGGATGGTTCGTGCATCAACGCGTCTGCACCCCACGCCCTCGCGTGCAAGGCTGGACGAGTCGGGCGGATCGCAGCAACGAACGATGGGCCATGGATGTGACGCACATTCCCTGTGGGCAGGATGGCTGGGCGCATCTTGCGGCGGTGATCGATTGTCATGATCGGGAAGTGATCGGCTACGAGTTGGCGCTCCGTAGTCGAGCGAAGGAGGCGGAGCGGGCGGTCGAAGCGGCCTGTCTACAGCGATTCGGGACGTTGCGTCCCATGGGCGCACCGGTTCTCCGCAGCGACAATGGGCTGATCTTTCAGAGCCGGCGCTTTCGGCAGGCGTGTCGGGACTATCGGCTGCAGCAGGAATTTATCACGCCGTATACGCCGGAGCAGAATGGGATCATCGAACGGTTCTTTCGCAGTCTCAAAGAAGAGTGTATCTGGCAACATGTCTTTCAGACATTCGAGGAGGCGCGACGAGTTATTCGGCAATGGCTCCAGTGGTACAACCACGAACGGCCACATCAAGCGCTCGGGTACCGGAGTCCCGTCCAATTCCGCGCGCAACAGTCAACCCAGGTGGCTTGATTTTAGGGGAGCACTACAGTACCTGATTCGCTGACGGCGCTCTCCACTGGGTTGCTTAACTGCCTCTTTGTTGTCTTCTTCTAACTGCCGCGTACGGAAGTGCCGGAAAGCGCTGTTGGAGGGTTGAGGGTGGAGGGAGGAAGAACGTTAGAGATTGGAGGCGAGAAGGAGAAGGGGTGACATACTCTGATTCACGCTGTTGACCATGGTCGTTGACCATGGTATGGTCTCGCATGGGAAAAGAGCGCAAACTGTCTGAGATCGAAGAAGTCTCGATTTCTCAGTTCAAGGCGACATGCTTGGCGATTCTTGCACGGGTCAAGCGAACGAAGAAGCCTATTCTGGTCCTTCGCAAGGGAGAGCCGATTGCGCAGGTCGTGCCACCGCCTCTTCCTTCCATCCCTCCCTCGTGGCTAGGTTCATTGTCGAGTTCCGGTGAGATCCTTGGTGATATTCTTGGCCCAGCCTCCGCTCCGGAGGAATGGGAAGCCTTTCGCGCGTGAAGCTTCTGCTCGATACCCACATCCTTCTCTGGAGCGTGCTTGAGCCGGACAAGCTTTCGACGGAAGTGAAAGCCGAGCTGGAACACGCGCATAATGAACTCTGGCTATCACCCATCACGCTCTGGGAAGTCCATCTACTGGCTGAACGGAAACGGCTTCAGCTCCGGCCTGATCCTGCAAGGTGGATTGAGCACCTCTTGGCGACGATCCCATTTCGGGAAGCCCCTTTGACGCATGCCGTTGCCCTGATGAGTCGACGAATCGATCTTGCCCATCAAGATCCGGCCGATCGATTTCTTGCTGCAACGGTCGTTGTGTACGGCTTGACGTTGCTGACGGCCGATGAGCGCCTTCTTCAGTCGCATCAGTTCCCCACATTGTCGGCACGATAGTATGTGGGATCCTGCGTTCCGTCCTCACAAAGAAACCAGCCCTGGGAACCACTGCCTGCTTTGGTTTTTGTAATGGTCAGGCAGTACGTCCAACTGCCACTTACGGAAGTGCCCGAAATGGCTGTTGGAGGGTTGAGGTTTGAGGGGGGAGGGAGGAAGAATGTTAGAGGTTCGAGGTGAGTGCTGAAGGTAGATAGTAGAAAAAAGACGTGTGGAGGCGATCGAGAAAGGTTGAGGTTTCGAAGGAAACGGATCAGCGACCAATCTCGTCTTGGCGGAGGAAATTGCCGTTGCATGTTTGTGTAGATCGGTCTAGACAAGCGACCTATGAACGCCGAGCAGATGGAAGAGATCAAGCGTCATGTTGGCGTGGTGGCGGAAGCACTCAGGAGCGATATCCGCCGAATAGCGGAGGGGCACGCCGCTATTCGGCATGAGTTGCAAGAACACCGTGGGGAGATTCGTGACGAGTTCAAAGAAATGCGGGCCCTCCTGCGGCTCTCATTTTCTCAGCTCGACCAGCGCGTCCACACCCCCGAAACGGATCTTTCCGCCTTGAAAGCCCGTATGGACCGCCTCGAATCAAGCCGGGCCTACTTCCCGCCGACACCATTCAGTCAACTCACTGCCGAGATCGATCAGGACAGTACAATGTCCCTGATTTCTTCTTCCCGCCAAACTCTTCGAGAGCATGGCCATGGAGAAACCGATTATCCTGGGAGTGGAAGGGGAGCGCGCCGAACTCGTGATGTCGTCTGGCGGGGGAGTCTGTATCGAACCGGAGAACAGCCACGAGCTTGCTGAACATCTTCTGGAACTCTACAGAAATCGAGATTTGGCAGCGAAGCTCGGTTCAAACGGACGTCGGCATGTTGCGGAGCATTACGATCGTACAGTACTGGCACGGCGATATGAATACCTGCTGGTATCGCTCATTCTTTCCTCAAAATCCGCTGCATCGCCATTGGTAGATCGAGACCAATCATCACGATGATGCGCTGTCATAGGGGACAGGTAGTCTGCAGGGTCGTCTTCTCGCTACGCTTCAATGACCGTCTGTGCCTCGGCGAATGAGGCGAACTCGTGCACGCTCACACACTCATTTCATAATCAGCAGTTATTATGATTCACTGATGGCGCTCGACACTGGGTTGCTCAGCTGCCTTGTTGTTTTCTTTCTCCAACTGCCACGTACCGAAGTGCCGGAAATGGCCCCTCACATAGACAATCTGCTCATTGTAATGGCATTCCGATGGTGAGAAATGCTGGGAAAGTTTTTCCGCTCTGTACAAGGCTTATACAAAACTGAACACCGTTGCACAAAATTGAAGCTCGTCGCTGCTCGGCGTCACCATCCTCTTCCTTAGTTTTCAGTCAGATAGAAGCCTGCCTCGGTGGTCTGGGATTTGCTGAGAGTACCCTATCCATTCATATTTTTAGCAATCAATTCTAGGAGGAGCGGAGTTATGCCGATGCTCAAGTCATTACTTTGGAGAAGGTTCATTCTGCCGGCTGCTGTGGTGTGTGCCCTTTCGGTTACGGTCACGGCAGCTCAAGCAGCTCTGGTGAACTATTCGTTCACCGGCAACATCGACGGGATCGCCCCGGTCTTGGCCCCGGTTTCCGGTTCATTTCAATTTGACAGCGACCCCACGAAGAGCGGTGGTGTCTATAACGGTGTCGTAACAGGGTTCACTCTCAAAATTGGAGGGGGCTTCAGCTATCAAACAACGTTTGCGCCTGGTGCCAATGCCGTCACGATTTCGCAGAATACCCCTATGGCTGGTGGCAGTGGTGATCGGTGGGCTCTGGTATCCGCAGCTACGGGACCTACCTTGACAGGGACTGATTACTCGCCATTCAGTTTTGATCTTCGTCTCGACCGTGTGGGTGGGGGATTATTTGGGAATACGAATTTACAGAATCCGCCTAGCTTCGCCGATTTTGCCACGTCGAATTTGACTGCGGCGAGATGGCGGCTTTTCTTCGAGGATGTGAATGGTAATCCAGCCGTGGTTCTTGGATCAATCAGTAGCCTAACCGCGGTGCCGTTGCCGGCAGGAGTTGTGTTGTTCGGTATCGGTCTCATTTCGCTGGTCGGGCTGGGTGCAGGGGGGTTGCGAAATCTGCGTGGATCCCAGGCCTAATTAAGAAAATTACTTTTGAGCAAAGGGCGTGATACCTCGTGGTGGTATCACGCCCTTTGCTATCATCAGCAGGATATTGAAAAAGTCCTCCAACCTCATGGAAGCCAGGGTTGAGAATAAGATTTCGCGCATTGAATCTCTACTCAACTCTAACCTCGACCTCAGCCAGTTACGCCGACCTCAGGTAAGGATTCTGTCGCTCTCCACGCCCATTGCGCATTCCTCTATGGCTTGATCGTGTGACTTCCTGCCTGGCAGGCTGTTGACAAAGTCCGCCAGCAGCGTTCTCGCCTCACTCAGAGGCTCACCGTACGGCAGAGAGTACGATTCGCCTCTTCGCTTGCTGCGGCCTTGCTGGACAGCCTTTCTGAACAGCCTGCGAGACACACTTGTTCCGTCGGTGATCGTAGACCTGGCCGCATTTCTAACGTCGTCATATGGTTTGTCAACACACTGCTAGGGGAGCGAAACGAGTCCGCTACGTCACGCTCAAATTATGTACAGATCCATTCAGCTCCATGTTTACGTGGGATCACTGTTGTGCCTAGAAGGGTTGGGGTTTCGCCCAGTTCAGATATATGTTTCCCTCCTTTATGGTGGGTTTTCCAAAATTAAATGGCGCAATGTGGATGGTGGCTGATGAGTGATATTGAGACTAACAGGATGTCATGTATCAACTTGAAACAGATTTATGTGAATGGTTATGACTTCAGAGTATAGGGATATCAGTACGACTACTTTACGTAGGCATACTGTAGTGTGTAGGTCTTGAATGAAGGCTGATCCATACAGCTACGTTAGGGGAAGATTCGTATATCAATGAATTATAAGGAAGTGAACGTGATCATCGGTTGGCGTGAGAGTTGCTTTTCAAGAACCGATAAGCAACCTCGAAGGCAATATAATTAGTTTCTGATCCTAATGAGTTGAAAAAGTCTTGACATAGGTATACGAACCTCGTAATAAGGTATCCATATGTATTTCGACTATGAGATAGATGTACGTACGAGCGATATACCTATGAAATGAAGTACATAGGTATTTGTTGTCGGACGTGGTCAAGATTCTTTAGAGGAGGGTGTTTATGACTCGCCGTACGTTAGTAGAAGGATCAGCTCCCGTGCCGTAGATCAGCAGATCCTCCAGATTCAAAAGCTGAGATCCATATAAAGCTAGTCAAACTAAGCCATTCTTTATACAAGGAGATCGCATGAGTAGAATTGTACATATCTCAAGAAGTCTCGCGTTGTTGGCCGTGTTGGTGATGTTCGGAGGTGTAGCTGTGGCTCCGGCGATGGCTGCCATAATTACCTATAATTTTTCTGGGACTGTGAATTTTGTTGGCAACAATTTGACCCCACCGACACCCGCACCTTTTAATACCGGTGCCTTAAATAATCTGACGGGTACGATGACCGTCGACAATTCGGATGGAACCTCCGGCGGGGTAATTGGAACGTATACCATTCAGAATATCAATCTCCAAATTGGTACCTACAGCGCGACATTCGGACCAGGTGGTGGCTTGGTTACCATTCGAAATGGGAACGGTGGTGGAGCTGGGGGGGATCGATTTCTCGTAACTGCGGATGTTGATGGTCCTAATGCTGGAAACCGTGCCCCTGGAGCGTTTACGATCAACTTGCGTGGGCCGGCGAGTGGGCCGGGGAATGTTTTTACCACCGATGCCTTGCCAAACCCCGCGCCAAGTGTGTCATCCTTCACCAATAGAAATATATTTCGTTTGCAGTTTGGAAATGGGAATGGAGACAACAGAGCAGTTCAAGGATTCTTGACTTCGCTCACAGCTGTTCCCTTACCGCCTGCCATGATTCTGTTTGGTGTAGGCCTTGTCGCACTGATTGGGCTTGGGGCTGGGGGACTGCGCAACCTCCGATTGCCTCAGGCATAGTACCGTTAGCTCACTGTTGTGTCGTCGTGCAGGGGTTGATACCCCAGTTTCATGGGTATCAGCCCCGGTTCATTTTGATGGACCTATTCGATATAGATACCATTTCAAGACCGGCAACACATCGGCTGAGCTTATGGGGAGAGTAGTTGCCCGCATGGTCGGTACGTGCCCAACAGAATGACAAGCCTGATACACAAGCTATCCTTGTCGGTTATATAAAGTTTGTTTGCCTGACTGGTTTCCAGCGTTAAAGTGTTCATTGCAAGTTCCGCAGTTCCTCGTTACCCAATCGTTTTTAAAAAGGCCTCGATGAGTCACAGGCTTCTTGTTAGCTTGAGTATGCTCGTCACTGCGGCCTTATTGGGCTACCTGTACAGTGACAGTCTCGTCTTTCTCTTCAACCGATGGATCGGAAACGAAGACTATAGTCATGGAGTGCTTGTTCCGGTGGTCTCCCTGTTTTTAGCCTGGCAGGCCAGGCATCGGATTGCCGCAGCCGGCATTGAAAGCTCCTGGTGGGGATTGGCGGTGGTCTCGGTGGGACTCTTGCTGTATGGAGTGGGCGAACTGGCCACCTTGTTTGTTGTGCATCACATTTCCCTCTGGATCGTGATCGTCGGACTAGTGATCGGCGCGATCGGTATTCGAGCGGCGCGAGAGATCATGTTTCCGCTGGGCTATCTGCTGATCGCTATACCACTGCCGAATTTTCTCTATGCAGGCCTCTCCAGCAAGCTTCAGCTGTGGTCCTCAGCCTTAGGGGTCGGGTGTCTGCAGCTGATAGGGGTGACGGCATTTTTGGAAGGGAACGTCATCGACCTGGGGCCGGTGCAACTGCAAGTCGTCGAGGCTTGTAGCGGGATTCGCTATTTATTTCCCTTGAGCGCGTTGGCGCTGCTGTGTGCCTATCTGTTCAAAGACCGGATGTGGAAGCGGGTCGTCCTTGTGTTGTCTGCCATTCCGATCTCGATATTCGTCAATGGTTTCCGTATCGGCATGATCGGTGCTCTAGTCGAATGGACTGGGCAGGGGGCAGCAGAGGGATTTTCGCATCTCTTTGAGGGGGCAGTGTTGTTCATGGTGAGTCTAGGTTTGTTGGTTGTTGAGATGTGGCTGCTTGCAAAAATTCGCCCGGAGACCACGGGGGCGTTTGATGAAAGAGGCTTGAGGTGTGAGGCGAGTGTTAAGACTCTGGAGGGGGGAGGCCTCCAACCTCCAACCTCCAACAGATTGTTCCCCGGCTCCGCCTACTTCTGCAGCGTGGCGGTGCTGGTGCCGGTTGCCTTTGCGTCCACTCTCCTCGTAGAACGCGAGGAAATTGTACCCTCTCGCGCCATGTTTATCGATTTCCCAAAACAGATCGATGGGTGGGCGGGAACGTCGATGGCATTAGAAAAACAGTACATCGATACGCTTCGGTTCGACGACTATCTGTTGGTCGAGTTTCGCTCCGACAAGGGACAGTCAGCTACGTTCTATGCGGCCTATTACCAGTCTCAACGAAAAGGCCAGTCGGTGCACTCGCCGCAAAGCTGTCTTCCCGGCGGCGGGTGGGAAATCCTTTCGATGACTGGTGTGGATGTCCCGGCGAGGAATGGGATGGGCCGGCCGCTGCACATCAACCGAGCCGTGATTCAGAAGGATCATCAAAAGCAAGTGGTGTGGTACTGGTTCAAACAGCGCGATCGGATCCTCAGTAATGAATATTTGGTTAAATTCTATTTGTTGTGGGATGCCGTATCACGGGGACGAACCGATGGGGCGCTCATCCGCATGTCTTCAGTTGTCGGACCAGGAGATACTGAGACAATGGTCGATCAACGGCTAGGACAGCTGGTGTCAGCCGTTGAACCGGAGTTGAATCGGTACGTGCCGGATTGATGGGACATTGGAGGTTGGGCGTTAGAGGTTCACAGAAAAGTTGGGAGTGAGAGGCCGTTGTCTCAGGCCTCATGCCTCCAATCTCTAACGGCCTTGCTGCCGCCTCGGGCTTTTCAAAACTATGAGTACCGATCTCTATTTTAGCTGTCTGACGTCGCTCCTGATCAGTATGGCTCTGATTCCGCCCTTGCGTCTTTTCGCGGACCGCTACCGTTTCGTGGATTTGCCGGGAGGACGCAAAGTCCACCACCATGCCACTCCGAGTGTCGGGGGCATTGCCTTTGGGATCGGAGCCTTTACCAGCCTTCTTCTGTGGTGCCCCCAGAGCCAGATCAAGGTCGCGGTGCTTCTTGGCGGGTTGACCATTCTGGGATTCGGTGCGTGGGACGATCGTGTCGATCTCGGCTATAAGGTGAAACTGCTGGGCCAATTGGCTGCTGCGCTGATCATTGTCTTGATAGGGGGAATCCACTTCCAGAGTTTCCCCGGCCTATCCGACAGTAATCTGCCGTTGTGGATTGCCACTCCGTTCACGGTGCTGTTCCTCATCGCGGTGTCGAATGCCGTGAATTTGACCGACGGTCTGGATGGGCTGGCCGGAGGACTTTCCTTTCTGACACTGTGCGGGATTGCCTATCTGGCCTTTCTCTCCCAGGACTCGATGGTCCTGTTTCTGACGGTTCCATTCATGGGAGGTGTGTTGGGATTCCTCCGCTACAATACCTATCCGGCTCGGATATTCATGGGGGACGGAGGCAGTCAGCTTCTCGGACTCATTATGGGAGTGTTGACCATCCTCCTGACTGACTCGACCAGAGGACCCTTCAGCCCTGCCTTGGCGCTTTTTCTCTTGGGGTTGCCGTTTCTTGATACCCTTGGGGTGGCCGGGCAACGGCTGGCGGAAGGACGGTCGCCATTTGTCGGAGACCGCAGCCATATTCACCACAAGCTGATGAAGGTCGGCCTGTCCCACTACGAGGCGGTCACGGCCATTTATGTGGTGCAAATCGGGATGGTGGGCATCGCCTATTGGCTTCGCTGGCAGTCCGATCTGTTGATTCTTGCGCTCTATTTCGTGATTGCGGGATCGGTGTTGGCGGGTTTTATTGCAGCCGGACGAGGACTGTTCCCCGATCCTCCTTCAGAAGCTGACAGAGTGCGATCGAGTGTGACCGGTCGGCACTCTCTGGACGGTCGATGGCTCAGCCATATTCCCATGCAATGCCTTGGTGTGGCGATTCCCTTGTTTCTCATCGTCCAGGTCTTTCTTCCGTCCGATGTCCCCAGTGATGTGGGATATCTCTCTCTCGCTCTCTTCGGGGTGGTGTTACTCGGACTCAGCCTGTCGTCTCGGATCGTGCCCTACTTTGTGCGGGGCGGACTCTACGTGGGAACGACCTTTCTGCTCTATGTCTGTGAACCTTCTCGGATCGGGACCATGCCCGCTATCGCCATGGTTCACAACATATTCTTTATTTTGGTGGCCGTCATGGTATTGTTGAATCTTCGGTTCAACGAAGAGAATCGCTTCCAGACCACGCCACTCGATTATCTCATGGTGTTCTTGGCCATTCTGTTCCCATTTCTTCCAGGGGTGAGCGTTGATATTTCGCATATGGGTGTCTTTGCTGCGAAGCTGATCGTCCTCTTTTTTTCGTTTGAGTTGCTGCTCCATGCCTTTTCAAACCGTGTACGGCAACTTGGGCTTGTGTCGCTCTGGATCTTGTTCGGTCTCGGCATTCGAACGTTGTTGTAGGTGGATCGCGTGAGATCGAACGTGGTTGACCTGTGTACCGTGTCACGATGATGGATAAAGGTTGGGTGATATCATGATCGTTCAGATTCTCCTGGTCGTGCTCTTGACGATCATCAGTACGGCGTGCGGTGGTCCTGAGGAGAGAAAAGCCAAATACTTTTCTCTGGCACAGGAATATCTCGAGGCCGCCAACTATCCCAAAGCACGGGTGGCGCTGAGAAATGTGTTGAAAATCGATCCCAAAGATGCGGAGGCCTACTATCTCTTCGCGCGGGTCGAGGAAAAAGAAAAAAACTGGCGCAATGCCGTGCAACTCTATCAAGAAACCATCCGGCTCGCTCCCGATCATACCGGCGCTCTGGTCACCTTGGCGAAGTACTATCTCGAAGCCCATATGGTGGAGCAAGTGAGCGAAGTCGCGGACAAGGTTCTGACCCATCACTCGCAACATCCCCAGGCTCGTGCGTTGAAGCTTGCCGCACAAGCGGTGACTGAGGCGGAAATTCCTTCTGTTGTTCCAGCGGCCGAGGCGTTGGCGGCGCAATTTCCAGCCGAGCCTGATGTGGCTATTTTACTAGCTACCCTCTATGGGCAGCAGCATCGGTACCGGGAAGCGGAGTCGACATTACGACGGGCGCTCGAAGCCCATCCGCGGGATATGGACCTGCTCAACAATTGGAGTCTGATCCTGACTCAAGCAAAGGATGTGGCGAGCGTTGAGGCCGTCATTCGCCGGATGATCGAGGCCGAGCCTAAGTCCATGGACCACCGGTTGAGGCTTGCCCGCTTCTATATTGAGCAGGGTTCTTATTCGAAAGCAGAGGCGGTGTTACGCGATGCCGTCGCGTTGGCACCGGAGGACGAAGAGCGCCGAATGGTATTGGCCGAGTATTTTGTGCATCGAAAGGACAATGCGTCTGCGGAACGGGTCCTGCTCGATGCCATGACGCAGATGCCACATTCGAACAAAATTCAGCTTGGCCTGGCGACGTTCTACAGGAAGAGCGGTCAGGATGAAAAGGCTCGTGGTCGCTATACCGCACTGGTTGAAGCGCATCGCGATAAGCCGGTCGGGCTCGAAGCAAAGGTCAAGCTGGCGGAAATGGAATTTCTGGCGGGCAGACCGGCCGAGGCTGAGCGGCAGGTGGAGGAGGTGTTGAAGGCGAATCCCCGATCATCCGACGGGTTGATTCTCTCCGGACGCATGGCCTTAGCCAGACGAAATGGAAAAGATGCGGTGCAGGCCTTCCGTACCGTCTTACATGATCAACCAGAACTGGCGACGGTTCACTACCTGCTCGGCCAAGCACATCAGTTGACCGGGGAGACCAACCTTGCGAAGGAAAGCTTTGAACGAGCCGTTGCGCTCTATCCCAACCAAGTGGATGCGAAACGGTCTCTTGCCGTGCTGGAAACCAGGAGCGGCCGGTACGGTCAGGCGCGTACGCGACTCGATGAGTTGCTGAAACAGCGCCCCGATGATCTCGACGCCCTCGACATGCTCATGACGGTGGATCTGGTGACGAAGAACTGGTCGGGAGCAGAGCAGACTCTTCAGCGGCTGCAGGCTGCCGTTAGAGAACACCCTCTGACCTACATGGCGGAAGGCCGGCTCCATCAGGCACAGGGACGAGTTGAACGAGCAGTCGCCGCATACGAGCGCGCCACAGTTTTGGCCCCGAACGATCCGGACCCCCTCCTGACCCTCGTGAAGCTGGACGTGGATCAAGGCCGTCTGAAGCAAGCCAAAGCCAGACTGGAAACGCTCATCGACAAGCACCCTGAGCACCTATATGCCCATGGACTGCTGGGGGAGGTCTACACGATCGCCGGCGATGTCTCTCGCGCTGATGCTCACTTTGAACAGGCGACAAAGTTGAATCCGAAGTGGCTGACGCCATGGCTGGATTGGGGGAGTCTGTGGCTTGGACAGAAACGGTTCGATCAGGCAGTCCAGGTTGTAAACAATGGACTCGTGGTCAATACTGAAAGCGAAGAGCTGTATATGCTGTTGGCGTCCGTTCGTTCGACGCAACAGGAACTCGATGGGGCGATCAGCGCCTACGAGAGCGCGTTGCGGCTCAACCCCAAAAATGTGCTGGCCGCGAACAATTTGGCGGTTCTGCTGGTCGACCATAGGGGAGACCCGCAAAGTCTTCAGAAGGCGTTTGCGTTGAGCCGCGACTTCGAGAAAGAGACTCCTCACCCGCTGTTTCTTGACACGCTTGGCTGGGTACGGTTCAAGATGGGGCAGCAGGAAGATGCCATCCGTTTGCTGAAAGATGCCGCTGCCAAGGCGCCTGAAATTGCTGTGCTGAACTATCATCTTGGGATTGCCTTCTTTCAGTCCGGGAAACGAGCTGAGGCTCGCACCTATCTATCCAAGGCGCTCAAGAGCGCTGATTCATTCGACGGACGCCGAGAGGCGGAGCAGGTGCTCGCGCAACTAAGGGGGTAAGGATAATCTATGTCTCGTTCAGTGCGAGTATTGTTGGGCGGAGGTCTGATGGCTGCTGCCGTTACGATGACGGTGATGCCTGTGCATGCAGATGAGGTGTTGCCGGCTGCGCTGGTGTCGCAGGTTGATCCTGGATACCGACTTGGTGCGGAGGATGTCTTGCTGGTGTCGGTCTGGAAGGACGAACAGCTGACGCGAGAGGTGGTTGTTCGACCAGACGGCATGTTTTCGTTTCCACTCGTTGGCGATATTCAGGCAGAGGACCGAACGGTTGAAGCCATTCGAGACGAGCTTGTGAAGCGGTTGACGAAGTATATTCCGAATGCCAACGTCTCCGTCGCCGTGACGAAGATCGTCAGTTACAAGGTGTATGTCGTGGGACGAGTCAACAAACCGGGCGAGTACCTGGTCGGCCACTATACCGACGTCCTGCAAGCACTGAGCCTTGCCGGTGGGCTCACTCCCTTTGCTGTGGAAAACGATATTAAGGTTATGCGTCGCGTGAAGGGTACGCAACAGTCGATTCCCTTTCGCTACGGAGATCTTCGGAAGGGGAAGGACTTGGAGCAGAACATCATTCTCCAGCGCGGTGACGTGGTCATGGTGCCGTAGGACAATGCGTTGTAGGCGAAGGGCTGGAGGCTACGATCGATCGCGGTGCTTGAGAGGCCTTGGGCAGTTCGTCTTGTGGGTCTGTCTCATGGAACCTGGCATGGCATTCCAAAGCGAAGCAGCAGAATGGTCACTCGCTCCCTCGCTCAGCGTGAAGGGAGTCTATAACAGCAATTTGCTCCTGACTCCGTTGCCGCATAGTGAAAGCTATGGATATTGGGTTTCGCCGGCTACTGAGTTTGCCGGAAAGACAGAGCGTCTCGATGTCAGCGGCCGGATGGCTGCGGATTTCGTTGGATACTTCGGAGGAGAAGATAGACAATTCACGAATGTCTTTGCTCCTTTGTCAGTGAGTTATAGGACCGAAAAAGATAGCATTGGTCTTACCGGTGGTTTAACCCGGGATAATACGCTGCTCGGTGAATTGCAGGCGACAGGAGTGGTTCTAGATTTTACACAGAGGAATCAGTGGACTGTGAATCCTACTTGGACGAGAAGCTTGACCGAAAAACTGTCCTTTCAATCGAACATACAGTTTTCCGACACCACGTATGAGAGTGCCCGATTGGTTGACTACCGATTGGTTGGCGGGTCTGGCGGATTGCTGTATCAACTGAGCGAGCAGGATCAAATCCAATTGTTGGGATCATATACTCATTTCCGTACGACAGATTCACCATTGGGGTTTCAAGCCAGTTTTCCTGGAATCAACATGAGTTTGACGCATGCCTTCTCCGAATCGCTCACAGGGACCCTTAACGGTGGTCCCAGATTCTTGTCTTCCACCTCACAGACTCCGTTTGGCGACATCACGGCACGCGATATGGTCTGGTTGGCAGGGGCGAGCATGAGCAAGAAGTTTGAAAGGGCCGCATTGCACGTGTCCTTCGCCCGTGATCTTACGCCCAGTGGATTCGGATTATTGATTCAAACCAATCGAGGCGAACTGACAGGTACGTACCGCATCTCAGAGACTCTTGATTTCACGCTGAGTATCCTCGGAGTCCTTGCGTCGGGAAAGACCAAAGCAGCTATCGGAGGGACATTTCCTGACAGTAGCTATGTTAGCCTCATGCCGAAACTGTCTTGGAGGTTTCTTGAGTGGTGGCAAACGGAGGTGTCTTATGCGTATCGATGGCGTGAGTTTGATACTGCTGCTGGATCAGCCCAATCCCATGCGACGATGTTCATGGTGACTTATTCTCCACCCAAACTTTCATTTTCTCACTAGACTATGGCACAGACACACGTTTCGATACAGGCATCCGAGCGCATCATGAGCTTGAAGGACTATCTGGCAGCATTTCATCGACGCCGTAAGCTTATTATCCTGACCGGCTTGAGTCTCTTGACCCTGTCGCTGACAGTGGCATTTCTGTGGCCGCCGACCTATAAGTCGACGGCTACCATCTTAATTGAGGAGCAGGAGATTCCATCTGATCTCGTGCGATCAACCATCACCAGTTATGCCGATCAACGGATTGAGACCATCAAACAACAGGTGATGAGCCGCACGACCCTCTGGAAAGTGGTGGAACAATTCAATCTGTACCAAGAGCAACGGAAGAGCAGTCCCGCTGAAGAAGTCGTGAAGAGTTTTATCAAGGATATCGATGTAGAAGTGATCAGTGCCGATGTGGTGGACAAACGCACGCAACATGCGACCAAGGCGACCATTGCCTTTACCGTGACGTATCAAAACCGGACTCCAGAACTGGCTCAGAAGGTCGCGAATGAGCTCACCAGCTTGTTTCTGGGAGAGAACCTCAAGAGTCGTGAACGACAAGCGCAGGAAGCCACTTCTTTTCTTCAGCAAGAAGCGGAGAATCTCGCCCGGCACATCGGCGAGATCGATGAGAAGATCGCGTCCTTTAAACACCGCGCCAAGGGGGCGTTGCCAGAGTTGATGCCGTTGAATCAGCAGATGATGAACCAGGCTGAACGTGAATTGATGGACGTGGATCAGCAGGTCAGAGGTTTGGAAGAGCGCAAAAGCTATCTTGAGGGTGAATTGGCGACGATCAAGCCGAATACACCCATCTTATCGGTGACGGGTGAGCGCATCCTGGATTCGACGGAACGGCTTCGAGCGCGGCGAGCCGAATACGCGGGGGCCAGCGCGAATCTTTCTGCAGATCATCCCGATATCATCAAGATGAAACAGGAAATCGAGGCGTTGGAGAAGGAGACCGGTCAGCTTCCCGACACCGAGGAAGCTTCCAAACGACTCATCGATGCGCGGGCTGCTCTGGTAGCGGATTTGGAACGGTTGGGTCATGAGCATCCGGACATTCTGCAGGCCCGCAGAAAAATCTCCGCCCTGGAGCAGGAAGTGAATCGTCTCACAGCCGTGCCGCACAAGAATCCTATGCAACGGCCTGAAAATCCTGCCTATATCAATCTGCAGGCTCAGCTGAATTCCGCAACCTCATCGTTGGAGGCGTTTCGTAAAACCCGTACGGACATCAAGCGTCGACTGGGAGAGTATGCAACAAGGCTTGAACGGGGGCCAGAGATTGAGCCTGAGTACCTGGTCCTGACTCGTGATCGCGATACATCGGGACACAAATATCAAGAGATTCGGTCAAGGTTATTGGAAGCGAAGGTGTCGGAAGGCTTGGAGGTTCAGCGAAAGGGCGAACGATTTGCCCTGATTGATCCACCCAGTCTCCCAGAAAAACCTTTCAAGCCGAATCGGTTGGCGATCGTGCTACTTGGTGTCCTTCTTGCCGTGGGCAGTGGGGTCGGCTCAGGAGCTCTCGCGGAATCGCTTGATCGTTCCATTCGTTCACCGGAGCAACTCCTCTCGCTGACGCAGCAATTCCCCTTGGCGGTGGTTCCGTTTATGCCCAATGAAGGGGATTTTTGGAGGGCGAGTATGCGACGGCGCATGATCAATACTGCGGGTGTGAGCGCCTTGGCTGTCATGCTCGTGATCTTGCACGTCTTTGTCATTCCGTTGGATGTCTTGTGGTTTGCCGCGTTGAGGCGCTTCGGCATAGAGTAGCCAGTAGGAGTATCATGGATCGTATACGAACCGCACTTGAACTGTATAAAGAGACGGAGGGCGTCTCTTCTGATAGATCAGACTCGAAACGGACTGCGGAACACTCGTTCCCCTCTGGGATCACCTACACACGAACCAAGTCGCTCACCGTTCCACTCCCTGTTCTGCGTGAGCATCGTATCATGGCCGGATCTAAGTTCGGACCATTCACCGATGCGTACAAAATTCTTCGGACACAGGTGACGCAGCGGCTTCGGGAGAATGGCTGGAATACAGTAGGTGTGACCAGTCCAGGGTACGGAGAAGGGAAGACGTTGACAGCCGTCAATTTGGCTGTGAGTCTCGCGATGGAAACGACGCACACGGTGCTTCTGGTCGATTCGGATCTTCAAGACCCCACGGTGCATCACGTATTTGGTTTAAAGAACTGTCTTGGGCTTGTGGACTACTTGTTAGACGACCAGCCTGTCGAAGATCTCCTTATCCACCCAGGAATAGGACGATTCGTGTTGTTGCCGGGAGGGCGAGCCATATCGAACTCCACGGAGCTCTTGACCTCGCCAAAAATGTTAGCCTTAGTTGAAGAGTTGAAGCATCGGTACCCTTCTCGAGTTATCGTGTTCGACCTCCCCCCACTGCTTCACACGGCTGATGTCTTGGCGTTCTCTCCTTACACGGATGCACTCCTCATGGTGGTTGAGGAAGGGAAGACGACCGGCGATGAGCTGCAGCGGGCATTGGGGTTGGTCAAAAACTCTCGTCCTGTGCTTGGAACTGTGTTGAATAAGGCAGGGCGCTCGTCCCTCACGCTGGCCAAGATGAAGGCGATGTTGTCATCCTAGTGGTGTCGAGGGCTGATTGGCACAACGATGTATGAGTCATTCTACCACCTAAAGGCCAAACCATTCGCCCTTCTTCCGGACAGCAGTTTTCTGTACTCCGGTTCCGAACATCAAGCCGCATACAGTTTGCTGGAGTACGGTCTCCTCAGTCAGGCGCCGTTTATGGTTCTCACCGGCGAGCCTGGTCTTGGAAAGACATCCCTTCTTCAGAAGCTGGTTGCGGAGCACGGCACTCGACACACGATTGGCTTGGTCACCAACGCGCGTTACGACATCGAACATCTGTTACCCTGGATTTTGTTGTCTCTTGGATTGAGCACGAAGCGGCTTGATCCGATCGAGGCCTATCACATGTTCTCCGAGTTTCTCGCTCAGGAGTCGAAAAGTCATCGACGCGTCATCCTGATCATCGACGAAGCCCAAAATCTGGGTGCCGAACTGCTCGAAGAACTCCGCCTTCTCTCCAACTTGAACGATGGCAAGACCTTGAAGCTGCAGATGATCCTCTCCGGGCAACCGGATTTGTATATGTTATTGCAGCGTATGGACATGACGCAGTTCGCCCAGCGGATCGTCGTCGATTATCATCTGAAACCACTGACGGACGTCGACACGGGACACTATATTCGTCATCGACTACGAGTCGCCGGTGGACCGGCGGCTCTTTTTACGAACAAGGCCTGTGCGTTGGTGCATCGCTTGAGCCAAGGCAATCCACGCCTGATCAATCAAGTGTCGGACAGAGCATTGACCTACGGATATGCCGAACAGGCCAAAGTCATCACGTCAAAATTGGTGGCTCAAGCGGCGCTTGATCGCACGAAGGGAGGGATTCTTCCTCTGGCGGCTAAAGAGGAACTGGTTGCGCTGGCCGAGACTCCTGAGGATATGACCGAGGTTGATGACACACTCAGGAGTCTTGGGAAGGACCCTACCACCGAGGACTCGTTCGACGCTCGTCGCCCCGATTCTCCAGAGGAGGCGTACGCCCTTGGAGTGGCGCTCAAGAGCCACGGTCGGTTTAAAGAGGCTGTGGACATGTTTCATGTTGCCGCACAGGGCGAGTCGATGTGGCTGAAGTCTCATGCTCAGGTCGGTCTCTGTTATAGAAGGATGGGAGAACATCAAGCGGCTATCCAAGCATTTCGCACGGCACTGGAGGATCCGTCTGCTCCGGCGAACGAGAGTATTGATGTTTTGTATTTCCTTGGGCACAGTCTCAAGTTTACCGGGCAGACCGAGGAAGCTCTTGCAATCTATAGTCGCATCAACCAGTTGAACCCAGGGTTTAAAGACGTTGCCGATCGAGTGATGGGGTTGCGGCAAGTCCTGAAACAGGCGGGCTCAGGCGGGGCGCCGGCTCTGCCGAATAACCCAGGGTCTCGAGGGCCGGTTGGGAAATTTTTGCATTTTTTATTCGGCCGCAAGAGCTAGTGGTGTCCATCCCAATAGCCTCCACAATCATATTGACGTGTTCGTCTTTTCGATGGTGTTCTTACATGCCTTCCAGTCAGCTCGTAAGGCTTTGATAAATAAACACAGGTTCTTTGAATCTCCTTGATCCAGTGTTAGCATGTTCTTGGAATCCACTGCATCCCTTCTGCTTTTCTTCACAGATCCTCTTGTTGGTTCAGGAGGACAATGAAATCATGCCAGATTCGATGGTGAACTCGGCTGAGTTTGAGGTAGGTCCGGCGGAACGATACGAGCGGGGAATCGCGCTCAAAAAGGCCGGGCTGCATAAGGCCGCCATCGATCAGTTTGAGATGGCTGCCGTCGATACGTCATTGGCCGTGAAAGCTCATGCGCAGATTGGGCTTTGTTATAAATTATCAGGCTGCTATGAGGAGGCCATTCCGGCGTTTCAGAAGGCGCTCAAATCCACACCGGCCTCATCAAAGGAGACCGTTCAGATACTCTATGTCCTCGGTCGAACCCTGGAATCGTTGGGCCGGATTGCAGAAACACTCGAAGCCTATCGCTGGATCAGGCGGGAAGATCCAGCCTATCGGGATGTGGCTGAACGTATCGAGCAACTTAGCTCTCGCCGTCCGACAGTGGCCACAAAAAAGAGCTAGCAGAATGTTGCCAAACCTATCTAACGATCCAGGGATAAAGATTCATTTATACGTACTGATGGAATCCGAACGTCCCGCAGGCTGTTCAGAAAGGTCGTTCAGCAAGGCCGCAGCAAATGAAGAGGCTCAACGTACTCTCTGCCGTACGTTGAGCCTCTGAGCGTCGCGAGAATGCCGCTGGCGGACTTTGTCAACAGCCTGCTAGTTTGAGGCAGTAGCTACGTGGACAATGAGGGGACTCGCAATTCGTATCCGAACCCTTGCCGTCGCAGGCAGATGAGTTCTCGTCGACTGAGTTCATCCACGAGCGAGAACACCTGATTCCAGGTGAACTCTGGAAGATATGATATGAGTTCTTCAAGTTGGATTTGTCGCCGCTCGTGGACGATGGCTAATAGTTTCACTGCAGCCTGTTGAGTCATCAAGATCCTCCTTGGTTACACAGATCATGGTAAACGGAATCGTGAGGCTCTGCCCTCAAGGTCGGACTCCACCGAACGGCCATAACGCGAACGATTCCCAACACCAACACGATGCCGCAGAGCACCGTTAGCGCTTGCCAGTCTCCCCCTTTGAACCACTGGGAAATTACTTCCGTCAGCATGACGACCAGAATCGTATCAACAATGAACGTCACCTTGACGCGACCTTCCCGAAAATAGGTCACCGTGGTTTTGAATACTTCGACAATGGCCAGCAAGATGAGCGTATTGACGATGATCTGTCGCAACACAACTTCGACTGAGTGATCGAGGAGCAAGCGGATATCCCAAAACGTTTTGAGTGCGCCTCCGGTCAGAGCGGTCAGGAGCGTCAGAATCACGAGGCTGAGCACTCCCTTCATGGCCAAGCTCCACACCTCGAGAGGATTGAGATGAGCGGCCCGACGCCAGAGAACCCCGCTATCGAACAGACGAAGTGCTTCGAGTGCTGGCATAGTCTTCTTCCTTTCCGTTGTATCTGTGTAGGAGAATATCCGGCCATTGTTCCAGGATGGTCACGAAGAGGTAAAACTTGTGTTAACTGCCTAGTTGCGGTGTGGTAGGCTCATACCCCATTAGGGAGGTCGTATGGACTGTATTCTGATTCGCCATGGCATTGCGGTAGAACCCGACGAGTGGGAAGGAGCAGAAGAAAATCGTCCGCTTACGGAGAAGGGCAAAAAGCGTGTCAAGCAGGCCGCTGTAGGGCTCGCTGCACTTGACTGTAAGCCGACCCATCTGCTTACGAGCCCGTTCGTGCGGGCCTACGATACGGCGAGGATTCTGCGTACGGTCGTCTGTCCGGTTCTAAAGGTCGAGACACGGGAAGAGTTGGCCGTCGGAGCGAAGCCGGAGCAGCTTGTCGCACTTCTCAACACGCTTCCCTCGGACTCGGTGGTGATCTGTGTGGGACATGAGCCTCAGCTTGGTGAAGTGGTGAGTCTGTTGCTTTGTGGAAAAATCCTTCCCAACTTTCCTTTCAAGAAGTCTGGCGCTGCATGCATTGAGGCAGAGGGTATCATCAAGCCGAATCAGGGGCGGTTGCGCTGGTGGTTGCCACCGCTGCAGCTGCGGGTCTTGGGCAAGCGAACGCGGAGAGAGAATCAGGATGAATCGTCTTAGGACGGGACTGCTTTCGTACCGCTGGGAAGCTTGTGGTTTTGTAATACCGGGAGAATATACCCTCGAAGCTCGTTCTGGATCTCTTCGGGAGACTTTCGCGCGTCGACGACGTTGAAGTGAAATTCCAGGGCCATCTTGTCGAACTCTCCGATCAGCAGCGATTGGTATTTCTTGAAACTATCATACAGGTCCACTCCAAGACGGAGATCCATGCCAGATTCCCAGTAGTTCATTCCAGTGGTTTCGATGACTCGAAGCGCCAGAGTCTCGACGTCAATACGGAGGTAACACACGAGGTCGGGAATCAACGCAAACCCAAGCACATCTCGGATCCATGTGCGGTCGGCGCCACGCACAAAATCGCGGGCGAACGCTGTATAGATATAGCGATCCGCCAGGACGACGAACCCTGATCGAAGAGCCGGAATGATCTGATGTTCGAGGCGATCAGCAAAATCCGTCGCATAGAGGAGACTGAGTGACCAACGGTCAAGAATATTGCCGGCCTTCGCTACTTCGATCGTCTTAGACATGAGGTTGGAGCGGGTCCAACCGGTCGTCATCACCCCGTACCCCTGGATCTCCAGCCATTCCTGCAACATTTCAAGGTGCGTCGTTCGCCCCACTCCGTCCGTCCCCTCGATGGCGATCAACTTGCCTTTCAGGTCACTCGGATCTAGGTATTTCAAACCGTCGCCAAAAAAGCGTGCGTCGGCCATAGGTGCCTCGTCTTGGTTTATAGCCACGGAGCGCCTCTTCCACGAGCGCCCGCATCTGTTCCTGTTGCGTTTCGATATCTTGAGTCGCATCCATCGTCAAAAGACCAAATTCGCCAACGATCTTGTCATACTCTGCGAGGATCCGCGATTGAAAGAGTCGGAAGCTTTCAGTCACGTCAGGGCTCAGGTCCATGTCCATGCCGGCTTCATAGTATTTGAACTGGCCGCGAGTGCCTCGCAAGAGTCGTGAAATGGCGACTTCAATGGGGACGTTGAAGTAAAACGCCATGTCGGGCTTGATCGCAAACGCGTAGAGTTTCCGAACCCACTCGTTGGCCACGCCACGCACAACGTCGCGTGCAAATGCCGTGTAGATATAGCGATCGGCGAGGACGATCATGCCAGCTTTCAAGGGAGGGAGTATTTGATGATACAGGCGGCTGGCAAAGTCTGTGGCATGCAAGAGGCTGAACGTCGTCGGGGTGAGGCTTTTCGACTTTTTTCCTCGTTTCGTGGTCTCCTTCACAAGTTCCGAGGAATTCCACTCGGTAAAGAACACCTTGTGGCCTTTGGACTCAAGCCACTTATGCAGCAGTTGTAGTTGGGTGCTTTTGCCCGACCCATCAATGCCTTCGACGATGATCAGCTTTCCTGGATGAGGATGAGAGGCTGTCGTGAGTAGGTGGGATTCGATCATGATTGTCTGGTTTTTAGCGGCATTCCTGAAAACTGCACCCGTCGGCGGAATACTTGTTCGAAAAGATCAGCTCTACTCTTCGCGGCCCACAACTCCATCTCCGCATCCCCGGTCAGATGAACTTGGATCGTGATTTGCTTCCCCGACTTGACGTGCACGGCCTGAACCAGAGAGAAATGCGTTCGATCGAGTCCGTCGGCGATCCGTAACAACGAGGCAAGGATCTTGACCACACGTTGCAAGCGCGGTGTCAGACGGGTGAATTCTTCATGTTTTAGTGCCGGTACGGATCGCCGGTGGTAGCGGGCGACGGTGGCGACCACATCAATGTCCTCGGCCGTCAATCCTCCTACGTCGCCATGCTTGATCAAGTAGTACGCATGTTTGTGATGCTGCCTCGGGTTGATGAGGTACCCCACATCATGCAAGATGGCGGCATATTCCAGCCAGGTGCGTTCTTGATGGCCTAAATGATGTTCCCTCTTCGTTTGATCGAACAAACTCAGTGCCAAGTTGGCCACATGCAGTGAATGAATTTCTGGTGCCTGGCAGCGTCGAGCAAGGCTGATCACGTTGCGACGACGAACATCGGGAATATCTTGTTCGGCTTTTAGCCCCTCTCGGTGCCGTGCGATAAAATCGTAGATCACACCCTCACGAATAGCCTTGTCGCACAGCGTGAGTGCGTGAAGGCCCGACAGTTCCAACAGACATCGCAGGACTACGGTCGCCGGCAAGAGTGTGTCGATCCGCTTGGGGTCCAGGCCGGGAATGGCCAGGCGAGCCTTCACTGATGATCGAGACAACTCCGCTTCGAGGCTGCGGATATCCTTTAATGACACGGTTGCAAGATTCAGCTGAGGCAAGGGTCTGCCGGTATGACGGAGATGGATGATCTCACCGGCACTTCCTGCCATACCGGAGGTGGCGACCAAGGAGTGGAACTTTTTCATCTTGAAGCATCCAAGCGCATCCCGTAGCTCTGTGATGACGACCTGCTTGAGGGTGCGCATCATCGATTCCGACGGAGGTGTCTTGGGAAGGCATTGTTCCGCTAAGCGGATTGCTCCCAGCTTCAGACTCTTCCCGTGGATCAGGCCATCTCGATTCCCCACGATCAATTCGACGGAACCGCCACCGATGTCAACGACAAGTGTCGGTCCGTCCGGAAGGGCGATACTGTGCTTGACTCCCAGGAAAATGAGCCGGGCTTCTTCCTCCCCACTGATGACCTTGACCCTCAGTCCCATCTGCTCCATGAGCAAGGAGACGAAATCACCGCCGTTTTGAGCTTCACGCACGGCACTGGTTGCGATGGCGACGATCCGGTCGAAGCCTTTGTTCCGGGCCAACGTGACCAACGTTTTGAGGACGTCCAGGGCTCTGGACATGGCTTCATCCGAGAGCCGCTTGGTGGCAAAGACGCCGTTGCCCAGCCGCGTCATATCCTTAAATCGATCGAGTATCTTAAAACTGGCATCGGGGAGAACTTCAGCCAGCACCATATGAATCGAGTTGGTCCCAATATCGATGACGGCGAGCTTAGACACAGAAGGTTCCTACGGTGGAAGAATCATTGGACCTTAATAAAAGCGCAGGCGCCTGTCAACAATCAGCGTGTAAACTGTGTGTGACAAGCACAGGCCAGAAGGAGCGCATGGCGGAGTGGGATATGCCTATTCGTTGACGACGAAATGGACACTCCTGTTTTTCTGCCTGCAATCGTCGGAATACTCAAAGCATAGCGGACGATCTTTTCCGTAACTTGTTGTCGTCACATCGATGGAGAGCCCCAGTTCTCGAAGGTAGGACTGTACATTTCGTGCTCGGCGTTCACCCAGCACGAGATTATACGCCGACGTGCCAAAGTCATCGCCGCGCCCTTCCAACAGGAGGCGGGTCGCTCGGTCGTGTTGCAGGTGTTTGGCGTCAGCGTCCAAGGCACGTATCGCCTCCATCCTGAGTGTGTCTTGATCAAAATCGAATAGGACGTCACTAAAGGTCTCGTGGGCCAGGCCGGTCGCATTTCGAGAGAACAGCTCAGACTGCATGGCCGGGCTGGTTCGGGAGCCGGTCAGGTGCCTGTCGTCAGGAGGTATCTCTTTGATCACGGGCTCCTTGATCAGTTCTGCTTGAGCCTGCCCCTCTTGCCCCGATTCGGATCCCCACCACCATTTTGCTGCGCACCCTTGGAGTAGGAGCATGACGAGGAGGAACGTGCTTGATGCCATGACACCGCGAACCTGTCTCATAGATCCTCCTCCTCAGGAAGGATGAGCCGATTGTTACCGAGGCAGCATCAGTGCCGCTTCATAGATCGGCTGGGTCTCTCTGATCGGTTCCCATCTCAAGATCGCCAAGGAATCCTCAACGTATGTCGGTGTCCGCATACCGTTTAACACGCAGGTGACTCCCGGCGTACTCGTGAGGAGCCACAACATTTTTTGGGAGAGCGATGCGGTGTGGTGTGAGGCTGGCAACAGAGGGTCGATCGTTCGCGCGACTCGTTCTGTCTGTGCCTGGCTCCTCAAGATGGCTTCGCGCCGGAATCCACGCAGCAGCGTCAGAAGCTCAGGAATATAGCGTTGACGCCAGCGTTCCCATTGTTCGGCTCCATCTCCGGAAAGCTGGCGCGTGAGCAGCTGTAAGACCTGGTTGATCTGTGGAGCGATCATGTGGTGTTCGATCTGTTCCCAATGTTCGAGCCCCTGTATCTGCGGATGAATGCGATGCAGTTCGGCTGACCAATTGAAGTATTCGGCCGGTGCTGTCTCGGTTCCGGACGAGAGGATGTTGGGTGCGAGAGTAGTCCGGTATTCCTGTTCGAGCGCACCCACCGTACTCAGCTGTTGATCGATATCGATGGGCGGATCTTCGAGCGGGAGATCTGCCAGCCGCAACATCCTATTGGGAGTCATCATGGCATTCAACGGCCGGTTCACCAACACAGCGATGTTGTCCTGGCGCGCATAGTCGAGCACGGTCTGGAGCTGAGGTTGGCCGGTGTTGAGGGTTCTGGTGGCTCCAGCCTCGATGAGATTCATCGGACATTGAAGCACTCGAAAATGATGGGCAGATGCACCCACGGAACGGGCTGCGGCTTCAGCGGCTTGCACTATACGCGCAAGCGACGTCGATTCCGGATCGTCAGTCGGAGAGGTGACGGTGTTGGATGACACGCCATAGAAGCGGAGCCGTCCGGCCGACACCTGTGTTTCAAAATAGGCAAAGGCTCGTTCAAGTCGCGCATAGAACTCCCCGCGAAGTGCGGTGAGATCAGCTGAACCACGATGCTTCGATTCTGCGAGGAAATATTCTGGATTGTGCAGCAGGCAGAGGTCAAGTGTCGCCAGCCCCAAACGATCGAGAGACAACGTTAGCTGGTCCGCCAAGAATTCAGGATGAATGCAATGCCAAATGCCCTCTCCGTATTTCACCAGTTCAGGGTAGGGGCGGCCGGATTTGTCCTTGGCTTCGGCAAGTTTGAGATTCTGCCCCTGGACATATCCGATCTTGGAGACCACGATGATTTCCTCTCGGCGAACCTCACCTGAGGCAGCCAGCTCGGCCAGCACGGAGCCGACTAATCGCTCGCTGTCGCCATCCGTGTAATTCGTCGAGGTGTCAATGAGATTACAAGACGCTCGCAAGGCCTTTTTCAACGCATGGCGGTGGTCGGCCTGCTGCATGTCGACGCGGTATGTTCCGAACCCTATCCGTGTCGTGGTCAAGCCTGTTGCACCGAGCACTGTAAAGCCGTGCGCCAAGCCTGCATCGCCGTCCCGCGCCATTGATCGAGACGCATAGGCCGCCGTACCCTGGATCGTGGCGTGCCCTGGAAGGCTGATCCCTTGCAACAGCGTTGGTTCCGTTCCATGCTCGTTCGGCGCAGTCTGGTCAGCCTGCAACGCCGCTGAGACCGCATCAGGATCGGTGAGCGGTTGCCGGCAGGTGTAATTCCGACAGATGTACAGTGTCGGCTTGCCGGACACGGCTGGACGGTCTCGCAAGAGTGGAAGTGAAGAGGGGTGCCCTGGAGAACCCGTTGCCAGGATGCGGTTGGGAAGATAACACTGTGCCACCGCCTCGCGGATGGCGCGAAGGTCATTGTGCGACTCATGACCGATGAGGGCCAGTTCCACTGGTCCTTCGATCAGAAAATCGACTACGGCCAGACTTTTTGCGAAAGCGCGTGGATAGCGAATCAGTTGCCGACCGTAGGCGCGTGTGGCAGCGATGGCGGCGCGGCGCCAATCGTCACGATCAAAGTGGAAGGACAGTCGGGCCAGTGCGGACGCGGCGACGGCGTTGGCGCTGGGCGTGGCTCCGTCCGTGCCCTCCCGGTGTCGGAGGATGAGGGATTCATGGTGTGTCGCCGTCGTGAAAAATCCGCCCAGCTCGTGGTCCATAAAGTCACTGATCAAGTACTCCGCCAGTCGTGCGGCTGCCTGGAGATACGATTCGGATGAACCGGCTTCATAGAGATCCAGCAATCCCTCTGTCAGGTATGCGTAGTCTTCAAGATAGGCATCGAGGTGGGCGCGATCGCCGCGCGAGGTGCGCAGTAAGCGGCCGTCCGGCTTAGCATGACTGCGGAGCAGAAAGTCGGCCGTCCGTTGCGCGCTCTCGAGATAAGCGGCGTTTCCGAAGACCCGGGCGGCCTCGGCCATGGCCGACAGCATCATGCCGTTCCACGAGGTAATCACCTTGTCATCCAGACCCGGAGGGACACGATGTCGGCGTGCTTCGTACAACAGAGGCTTCGCACGGGGCGCGATTTCCATCAACTCGTCGGCGGTCAGATTCAGCTGTCTGGTCACGTCGTCGAGAGGTCGCAGCCGATTGGGGATGTTCGTCTGTTCCCAATTGCCTGACTCCGTGATGTCGTAGAGTGCACAGAACCGTCGTGCGTCCTCATCGTTCTTAAGGACGTCCTGTATCTCGGCAGGGGTCCAAACAAAGAATTTTCCTTCGACGCCTTCGGAGTCGGCATCCGTCGACGAATAGAAGCCGCCTTCCGGTCCGGTCATTTCTCGGCGCACATAGTCGAGAATCTCGGTGGCCACCTGTCGATAGAGCGGCTTCTTGGTCACCTGATAGGCTTCGACATACACGCGGGCCAGGAGCGCATTGTCATACAGCATTTTTTCAAAATGCGGCACCAGCCACCGTGCGTCGGTCGAATAGCGTGCAAAGCCGCCGCCGATGTGGTCGTAGATCCCTCCGGCCGCCATCATGTCGAGAGTCTTGGTCACCATCGTGAGCGTATGCGGATCTCCCGAGCGTCGGTGACTCCGGAGTAAAAACGACAATCCCATCGCCGGGGGAAACTTGGGTGCCGTGCCGAACCCACCGTGGGTTTCGTCGAAGTCCTCCGTGAATTGGACGACCGCTTCTTCAAACACCGATTCGCTGATGGAGATGGGGGAGGGGGGCTGTTTTGAACGTTGCAACTGGGCCGTCAGTTCTTTGGCCTGATCCTGGACTTCGGAGGGACGTGTTGCCCAATAGTCAGCAATCTTCTTCAGGACGGAGCCGAAGCCAGGCCGTCCCCACCGGTCTTCAGGAGGAAAATATGTGCCTGTAAAAAATGGCTCTTGCGCGGGTGTCAGAAACACCGTCATCGGCCAACCGCCCTGACCATGATTCATCGTGACGGTGGCGGCCATATAGATCTCATCGAGATCAGGCCGTTCTTCCCGGTCGACCTTGATGCAGACAAACCATCGATTCATGAGCTCCGCAATCGCTTCGTTCTCGAAGGACTCCCGTTCCATGACATGGCACCAGTGGCAGGCGGAATAGCCGATCGAGAGCAGAATGGGACGATTCTTTGTCGTCGCTAACTGCAGCGCTTCCGGTCCCCATGGATACCAATCGACGGGGTTGTGTGCATGCTGCAGGAGGTAGGGACTGGTTTCATGGATGAGTCGATTCGGGGGTCGTGTAGTGGTAGAGATTGACATGGGGGGCACCCTAGCATCGTGGCGAGAACAGCGTCAACGGATTGAGGGGTGACGCGTGGGTGAGTGAGTGAGTACTGATGGGGTCTTACCGCTCGTGCCCTGCGTGGAGGTTATGATACGCTAGGCAACGGAGGCATTCAATGAGAGACATTGGCCCCTATTCGAACTACCGCTTGACGGTTCGCCTCGAACTCGCGAACAAGCCCGGCATCTTTGCCAGAGTGGCGGCGCTCTTGGCGGAAGAACAGGCCAATCTCGGCGCCGTCGATCTTGTGTCGGCGACCAAGACCCGCATGGTTCGAGATATGACCTTCGACGTGCAGAACGAGGAGCATGGCGAAAAAGTCGTCGCCCGGCTGGGCGAGCTGCCCGACGTGACCGTGCTGTCGGCGTCCGATCGTATTTTCTTGCTGCATCTCGGGGGGAAGATTCGAGTTGAGGGGAAATATCCCATCCGTACCCGGAATGTCCTGTCGATGGTGTATACCCCGGGTGTCGGTCGTGTCTCCCGGGCAATCGCACAAGACAAGTCCAAAGTGTATACCTTTACGTGTAAGAGCAACAGTGTCGCGGTTGTCTCGGATGGGTCTGCGGTGTTGGGATTAGGCAACCTTGGTCCAGAGGCGGCTCTCCCGGTCATGGAAGGCAAGGTGATGCTCTTTAAAGAGCTGGCCGGTATCGATGCCTGGCCCATCTGTGTGAATACGCAGGACCCAGATGAGATTGTGCGTATCGTGCAAGGAATTTCGCCAGGCTTTGGCGGCATCAATTTGGAAGACATCAGTGCTCCGCGGTGCTTTGAGATTGAACAGAAGCTAAAACAATCGCTCGACATTCCGGTGATGCATGATGATCAGCATGGCACGGCCGTGGTGCTCCTGGCCGCGTTGACGAATGCGCTCCGGGTCACGGGCAAACAACTCGATCAGGTTCGCATTGTCGTCAATGGCCTTGGCGCCGCAGGAACGGCGTGCTGTCGAATGTTGTTGGCCGCTGGTGCGGCACATGTGCTGGGATGCGACAAGGAGGGCATCATCTTGTGTGGGGAGGCTGAGCAACTACGGGCTTGCCGAACTGATCTTCGTGCCTGTTTGACGCGCGACAGTCCCAAAGGCACATTGCGTGATGCGCTGAAAGGCGCCGATGTGTTTATCGGTCTGTCCGTCGGCAATGTGGTGACTGCTGCTGATCTCGATCTGATGGCTCCGAGTCGAATCGTCTTTGCGCTGGCAAATCCGGATCCGGAGGTTGCGCCGGAGTTAGGGGTCACGCACGCCGCGATTTTCGCGACCGGCCGATCGGATTATCCGAACCAGATCAACAATGCGCTTGCATTTCCCGGGATCTTTCGGGGCGCACTCGATGTTCAGGCCAGCGAGATCAATGAGGCCATGAAGTTGGCTGCCGCACAGGCCATCGCCCACGTGATTCCAGAGAATACGTTGAGCGAAGACTACATTATTCCCAGCGTGTTTGATAAAGCAGTCGTTCCTTGTGTTGCGCGGGCCGTCGCCGCCGCGGCGCGAGCCAGCGGGGTTGCCAGAAGACGGGCAAAAGCGGACGATTCCCCCATCGTTGATGCTCCCCCCTATAGCGACGGAGAGTAGCCAACCCTCGACGAGAGCCTTCAGGCTGGGGATCTGGCTGTGGTACAATGCGCCTTCTTTGAAGGTTGGGGGGCCATGCCGTTCTCGACTGCAAAATTTCTGAAGTTCCGAAGCGGCATGCAAAAACGCATCGGTTCACTCCGTTCAAAGACGGAAGACAGCTTGGAACTCGCCGTTGATACGATGATGGAAGAGCGAGTGGATGGGTTCTTCCAGGTCGAACAGGGGCTTGAGGAAGTCATCAAGTCCCTCATCGAGATCGAAGAAGAATTGGAGGCGATCCGAGATCTGAGCGGAGCCGTGCGCCTCGAGTCCAGACTGGAGTTTGTCGAAGACCGGTGGGATGAATTCGACAGCGAAATTCGTGAACGCCCTCGACGGCGTCGTAAGCGGGTTAGTCTCGCCGATATGCTCAAGGCTGCAAGCGGATCCGGACAGTTGTCGGAGAGTCCACATGCGGTGACGAACGCCGTGGATGCCTATGCGATCATGGGGGTGGAGTTCGGCAGTTCACTCGCCGATGTCACGGCCGCCTTTCGAATTAAGGCGAAACAGTTACACCCGGATGCGAACAACGGTGATCGCACCTCAGAACCGGAACTTCGCCGCATGTTGGAAGCCTATCAGTTTCTCAAGGAATATCTCAGCCTCAGCAATACGGAACCGATGTCGCCCCCGAATCGTTCCTACAGCCCGTCTGAGTGAGGCACGTGTACGATGACCACCCCACAGCACTACATCACAAGCGCCCCTGCACTCAATGAATTGTGCGAGCAATTGCGCGACAGCCCTCGCCTGGCGCTCGATACGGAATTTGTGGGTGAAGAGACGTTTGTGCCGAAGCTGGAACTGATTCAAGTTGCGACCGAACACACCGCCGCCATCATCGACTTTCCAGCCGTTTTCTCTGGGGGCGCTCTCGATCAGTTCTGGGAGATTGTCTGCGATGCGCGCGTTCAGAAGGTCGTGCATGCCGGGCGGCAAGACCTGGATCTCTTTGCCGTCCATGCCGGACAAATCCCCAAACCGTTCTTTGACACTCAGATTGCCGCAGCGATGGTTGGCTTCGGGCCTCAAGTCGCCTATGCCAATCTGGTCCAACGGGTGCATGGAAAGAGGCTGGACAAAGCCCATACCTTTACGAATTGGAGCGCTCGCCCGCTGTCCCACGATCAACTGGCCTATGCACTGGAGGATGTGACGTTTTTATTGGCCATCTATGACCATTTGCACAGCCGACTGTCGAAACTTGGACGCCTCCAGTGGGTGGATGAAGAGTTCTCTCGTCTTGAAGGGGCCGTCGGCGAGACTCGTCGTGAACCGCAAGAACGCTACCAACGCATACGAGGTTGGGATCAGCTCAAGCCGAAATCCGCCGTGGTGCTTCGGGAACTTGCCACGTGGCGCGAAGGGGAAGCGAAACGGAGAAATGTGCCACGCAGTCGGGTCGTCCGGGATGAAGTGCTGCTTCAGCTGGCGCGACAGCCACCACGACATCAGGATGAGTTGCGCAACGTGAGAGGTCTCCATCCGTCAGAAGTCGATCGCAATGGAGAGTCGATACTCGCAGCGATTTGCGCGGCGCTTGCACTTCCACCCTCGGCGTGGCCGGTGCTCACCAAGGAGCGAAAGCCTGAGCCTGAAGCGAACGGGTTTGTCGAGCTGCTGCAGGCGATCGTCAAAGCGCGTGCGCTGGAAGAAGAGATTGCGCCGACCTTGCTGGCCACCACGGCCGACCTTCAGGAGTTAGTCGAGGCCAAGACGAATCGATCGGCTCTGGATCTCCCACTCCTGAGGGGGTGGAGACGAATCTTGGTAGGCGAGCTGCTACTGGACGCGCTGGACGGAAAGGTCGCCTTCACCGTTGATCAAGGCACACGGACGCTCCGGTGGTCGCCCTCAGAGCCTGTCTCCGATCGCTGAGTGATCCCGCTTGCGTGGAACTCCGTCTCCGATCGCACGTCATTGAGGTTCGGAGTCCAGAACCTACAAGAGCTTTTTAATCGAGTCCGCCGGTCTTGCCAGCACTGCCTGGTCGCCTTTCTCCACGATCGGCCGTTGAATCAGATCTGGGTGTTTCACCATCAGGTCAAGGAGCTCATCATCGGAGAGCTGTTTCTTTGCCAGGCCCAGTTCTTGATAGATATCTTCTTTGGTTCGCAGCACCTCTTTAGGGGAGAGGCCAGCCTTCTTCAAGATGGCTTTTAACTGTGCTTTGGTAAACGATTGCTCGTAGTAGTTGATGGCCTTGAAGGGTTTGCCGCTGTCCTTGAGCATCTGTACGGCTTGTCGGCACGTCGTGCAGGTCGGTTTGTGATAAATCGTGATATCTGCCATAGTCACTCCTTGGTGAGAAGACGCGTCTTGACGAGTTTTTTCAGCCTATGATTAGATCCCAGTCGGTGGTGTTCTTGCAACAAGGTCGCGTATGCCGTGGGTCGGAACCAGCTCTGCCGGTCAGTTCGCGTGTGCCACTGCCTCCCAGCGAACACTCAAGGATCTCCGCATCAAGCGTAAAGGTCAGCCGGTCTTTGTCCTTGGGCATATGCTTGCTCGCAAAGGACAGGAAGCGACGTTCGAATCCTTCAACGACCGACTTGCCGTGGTCAAGTTTAGTGACGAGGGGCTGGTTGGGTATGACCCACAAGAGCTCCTCCTTCCGACTGAACTCGATGAGCACGGCGTTCCCTATTTTGAGATCCGATCCTGCCTATCCTGTGGGATGCTCTTCCCCCTCACGCTAGAGGAACGCGAGTCAGATCAGGAACCGGAGCAGTGCCCAGACTGTACCATCTGACGATCAGCATTACCCACAGGATGTTCAAAAGACCTTCCAGCAAGGCCGCAGCAAGCGAAGAGGCGAGGCGTACGCTGCGGTACGTTGAGGCTCTGAGCGACGCGAGAACGACGCTGGAGGAATTTTTCAACATCCTGTCAGATGTTAATCGACAAAGGGGGCCACTTCCAATGCCTTTTTGAGTAGGCAATCTCCCGCATAGCCCTGTAACACCATCGGCAGCATGGCCCCGTCAATGGCGCGCAGGGAGTGGATCCGGAATCCCTCGGAAGACTTCTGGCCTTCGAGTTTGAGCGCATGGCAGATTTCCAATTGTTTCCAGGCTAAGTTTGACAGGATGTGATCGGATGCCAGCAGCTTCATGTCGGTGACCGATCCTTCGATTGCGACTTTCGCTGGAACCCGTGTCTTATCTTTGGGAAGCTCGCTGACAACGGCGAACGCGATCACATCCTCTTCTGTTCCGGCGGAGACCGTGTGCGCGACGCCGACCAGCACGATGAGAATGCTGCAGAGAAGGAAGGCTGGGTATCTCATTCACGTCCCTAGGTCATTACCTCGTCTGGCCCTGGTTGTGGATGCGCTCTGAATTCAGTATGCCAAGCAGAATTTTCCATTGCAAGAATGACGTACGGTCATGCTAGGGTAAAAAGAAGCACTACAAGAATTCTTTTCATGTGAGGATACATCATGCCCCATGATTTCATGCCAGGCTTGGCTGGTGTTCCTGCGGCGACCTCATCCATCAGCGATGTCGATGGTCAACGCGGCATACTGGAATACCGCGGTATCCGAGTTGAGACCCTGTGCGCCGAGTCATCGTACCTGGAAACCGCCTATCTCTTGCTGTTCGGGCATCTTCCATCAGCGGCTGAATTCCAACAGTGGACCACGGACGTGACCCATCATCGGCGCATCAAGTTCCGTATCATTGATTTGCTGAAGTGCCTTCCCGAACAGGGCCATCCCATGGATGCGCTTCAGGCGGCGGTGGCGGCACTCGGCATGTTTTATCCAGGCCGCCACGTCAAGGACGTCGAGAATAACTATTGGAGCGCGGTGCGACTGGTCGCCAAGCTACCGACGATCGTTGCAGCCTGGGCAAGACTGCGCCACGGTGATGATCCGATCCCGCCGCGGGATGATCTCGGATTCAGCGAGAACTTCTTATACATGCTCACTGAGTCAGTTGCTCCATCCGTGTGGGCGGATATCTTTGATGACTGTTTAATTCTTCATGCCGAACACACCATGAACGCATCCACGTTTACGGGACTGGTCACGGCTTCGACGCTGGCTGATCCCTATACGGTTGTGGCTTCGTCGATCGGCGCGCTGAAAGGCCCCCTGCACGGGGGCGCAAACGAAGAAGTGGTGGTGATGCTCCAGGAGATCGGTACGGCGGAGAAGGCGAGACCGTACGTTGAACGTGCCTTGCAGAATAAGAAAAAACTGATGGGCTTCGGCCATCGTGTCTACACGGTCAAGGACCCTCGTGCCACGGTCCTACAGGAACTTTGTCGGCGCTTGTTTAAGGAATGCGGCAGCTCGCCTCTCTATGAAATTGCCTTGGAAGTGGAGACGACGGCTGGAACAATGCTGAACAGCAAGGGCATCTACCCGAACGTCGATTTCTACTCCGGCATCATTTACGACAAGATGAGGATTGATGTCGATCTCTTTACTCCACTGTTTGCCATGTCGCGGGTGTCGGGTTGGTTGGCCCATTGGCTGGAGCAGTTGCGGGAAAACAAGCTGTTTCGGCCTGATCAAATCTATTCCGGCGAGCATAACCGTCCCTACGTGCCTATTGATCAGCGATAATCCATGTATTTGCGATGCAGTGCAGGCTCTTGACTTTCCCATCGGTCGAGTTATCTGTCAGGTAGGCAGTTGAATCGACGCGGCGCCAGCGACGATAACCTGACAACCAAATACGAATCCAAGAGGAGGTTGCTATGGCACTCGTACGATGGGATCCGTTCCGTGAATTGGAAGAAGTTTCAGACCGGTTGAATCGGATGTTTGCGCGCCCCGCTGAGTCGCGAACCAACGGGAAAGAGACCATGATCGTGGCGGATTGGACGCCGTCGGTGGACATCAGTGAAACAGAACAGGAGTATCAGATCAAAGCGGAAATTCCCGATGTGAAGAAAGAAGACGTCAAGGTGACGGTGGAAGACGGCGTGCTCACGATTCAGGGCGAGCGAAAACACGAGAAGGAAGAAAAAGGAAAGAAGTACCATCGGATCGAGCGGTCCTATGGCAGCTTCGTCCGGACCTTCTCGTTGCCTGATGTGATTGAAGAGGAAAAGGTGAAAGCCGAGTTCAAGGATGGGGTGCTTAACCTCCATCTGCCGAAGTCGGAGAAGGCGAAGCCGAAGGCTATCGAAGTGAAGGTGGCGTAAGCTGCCTTGATTAAGGTTCCTGAGAACAAAGGCCCGCCTCATCAGGCGGGCCTTTGTCTTTGAGGTTTCCCCACCTGGGCACTGGTTCCCGTGATCGCTCATCGGGTCATTTGGTGCATCGAAGGCTAGGGCCCTATCGGATCTACTCATAGGGTCATCTTTGCGTATTGTGTATTTGATGAAACCGAGTAGAGTGCGCAGCACTATCCTCAGTGTCATCGGCATGCGCAAGGGCTGACGCCTATGGTAATGCCAGCCGCTTCACACGGATCCAATCAGTCAGGCAGATCGTTGCCATAATCTCTCCTGATACGAGACAGGAGGCGAACGTCATCGCGATTTTAATGGTAATCAGGCAGGAAATAGATAAATTATGATGGAGGTCTTGATCGGTATTCTGTACACATGAAAAAAGGCGTGTCGGCCGTTGGCTCAGCTGTCGACCCTATTCAAACACCTGACCTGTTTGAGGAGGCCAAGATGAAAACTCTCAGCTATTCGCTGGTGATAGTCGGAATGGTGCTGGCACTCGGGGGTGTGGTGGCCGTCTTTGACTTCGACCAGCCTTCGGATGTGTTTTCGTTAGCCTGGTGGATGATCGTCGGTGGATGGGGCCTTGCATTGATAGGCATGGGGATCGATATCGTGCATGTATTCAGGATTGCTAAATGCGAACCAGCGTACGTATTCCAGCCGAAGACGAATAGAGCTGACGGAGTCGAGGGAGAAATCGCTCGTATGTGATGATCTGATAGGAGCCCATCACGCTGGGCCGCTCGCCTAGGATGAGCGATCGGAATGGATCGTTGGATTCACTGATTGTCGCAAAGGCCACCTTCTCAGGTGGGCCTTCTTATTTGTCGGTACACCGCTCCTAGCTCACTCATTCCAAACTGATTCATCGAGTGAGACCTCAAGACATACTGCCTGCCATTGTTGGCGTGGGTTCGAAAACGCTAGAGATCTCCGCGTGGCGACAGCCGAGAATTTCAGGCCATGTCAGGGGGAGTCATGCTGTCTGCTCTTGTGAAAGTGAGCGGGCTAAGTTTATCATGACGCCCGCAAGGAGTTGGAACCTCTTACCCTGGAGCACTGTGCATGAAACAGGATCAGAACAAGCCGTCAGCATCGACTCGAATGGAACGAGACACCATGGGGGAACTGGCTGTTCCCGTTGAGGCCTATTACGGAGTACAGACCGCACGCGCGATCGAGAATTTTCCGATCAGTTCGCTGCGCATGCCGCGAGCAGTCATCCGAGCCATGGGGATGATCAAGCGGGCTGCCGCGACGGTGAATCACTCCTTTGGATTGTTGGATAAAAAACCTGCTGAGGCGATCAACCTGGCGGCGACTGAAGTGGTCGATGGCAAGCTGGATGCCGAGTTCCCGGTCGACATTTTTCAGACGGGGTCCGGTACGTCCACCAATATGAATACGAACGAGGTGATCTCTAACCGCGCGACGGAGTTGCTGGGTGGCGCGCGTGGCAGCAAGCTGGTGCATCCGAACGACCATGTGAATTTAGGCCAATCGAGCAATGATGTGATTCCAACCGCTATTCACATTGCTGCGTCGGAAATGATGCAGCAGCAGCTGCTGCCAGCGCTGACTCGATTGCATAAGGCGTTGAAGCGTAAGGCGAAGGAGTTTGATCAGATTGTGAAAATTGGGCGTACGCATCTACAAGATGCGACGCCGGTTCGCCTTGGGCAGGAATTCGGTGGCTACGCTCGCCAGATCGAGCTCGGTATTCAGCGGGTCAAGCAAGCCCAAGCCGCCTTGATCGAAGTCGCATTGGGTGGAACCGCAGTGGGCACAGGGTTGAACTGCCATCCGCAATTTTCGAAAAAAGTCATGGCCATTATTTCCAAAGAGACTGGCTGTTCGTTTAAGGAAGCCAAGAATCATTTTGAGGCTCAATCGGCACAAGACTCCCTTGTGGAGGCGAGCGGGTGTCTGCGCACCGTGGCCGTGAGTCTCATGAAGATTGCCAATGATATTCGATGGCTTGGTTCAGGGCCTCGGTGCGGACTTGGCGAAATCAATGTGCCCGAGACGCAGCCTGGTTCTTCGATCATGCCGGGGAAGGTCAATCCGGTGATCGCCGAGTCTGTCACGATGGTCTGCGCGCAAGTGATCGGGAACGATGTGACGGTGACCATCGGTGGGCAGGCAGCGAACTTCGAGCTCATCGTCATGATGCCGGTGATGGCGTACAATCTTCTTCAGTCCATTGAGCTGTTAGCCACCGCCTCCAACAATTTCTCGGTCAAGTGTATTGAAGGGATCAAGGCGAACGAAGAGCGATGCAAGAGCCTCATTGAAGAAAGCCTGGCAATGTGTACTGCGTTGGCGCCGGAGATCGGCTACGAAGCTGCGGCCAAACTGGCGAAGGACGCCTACAAGTCAGGCAAGACGGTCAGACAGATGGCAAAAGACCAAAAGGTCTTGCCGGATAAACGTCTCGCGCAGCTCCTCGATCCTTGGCGTATGACCGAACCGGGTGGACCGGTGGGGAGCGCGGGAGGGTAGCTGAACCGCATGCGGGGATTGTCTTACGCGAGCTGGTCGGTATACTGAAGCATGATGAGGTCAGTCGGCGACAGGCATTTCTTCAGGCTCGGTCTCGTGGTTGTGCTCGTTGCAGGCACGCTCGGCGGGTGTGCCGCAACCGTGCGTCAGCCTGTACCGGATCAGAGGAGTATGATTCCTACGATGGGCACACGGGGAGCTCATTGCTGTGCCATGGTACAGGGCGTTCCACGGCAGATGGCGCTGGCGAAGACAGCGGTGAGATTTGTCGGACAGTCCCGCATTCAGGTGGATGGACGGAACTATACTCCAGATTGCTCAGGCTTTGTTCGAGGCGTCTACGCCTCGCAGCTGGTGGACTTGTACGGTGGGCTCGGCGAACTTGATGGCGGTAACGGCGTCGGGCGTATCTTTACCCATATGGTAGAACATGGGCGAATTCACTATGGACCCACTGTCCATCCTGGAGATCTGGTATTTTTCCACAACACCTGGGATTTCAACCGAGATGGATTGCCGAACGACCCGCTCACGCATGTCGGTGTCGTTGAGAAGGTGGACCTCGATGGGACCGTGGTGTTCGTCAGTTCGGTGTCAGCAGGGATTGAACGGTATCGCATGAATCTCAAGCATCCGGACACACGCAAAGCCCCGGATGGGCGAGTGCTCAACGATTTCCTCCGACGCAAGCACGTGGGCGACGCCCGTGGGACCTATTACCTTGCGGGGCGACTATTTGCCGCGTTTGGAACCCTTGCTCATTAACTCGTGTGCCGAATTCCTGTCATGTCCTCCTGAATTCGACGTATCCCTTTGATCACCATGTTTCTTCTTCTACCGAACTCCGGGAGAACTTGATTGATGCCAACCATATGGCTGGAATGTTCTGTACAATGCGAATGTCCAGAATAACCGCATCCTGCTCACTCTTAGAGAGCGCGGACCGCTGACGCGTTCGGAAACATAGGCTCATGAGACCGATGACAACTGAAACGACTCAAATTTCCCCTGATGTGGTGCAGGTCAAGATTGTTCCGATCATTGCCAAGGAGCTCAGCGTTGGGGCCCATCAAGTTGCAGCAGCGATCACGCTGCTCGACGAAGGGGCCACGGTGCCCTTCATTGCGCGCTATCGGAAAGAGGCGACTGGTAACCTGGACGATACACACCTGCGCACGCTGGAGGAACGGTTGCTCTATCTGCGCGAATTGGAGGAGCGCCGCACTGCTGTCTTGGTTTCGATCGAGGAACAGGGGAAGCTCACGGATGCATTGCGGGCGAGCATTGAGGCCGCGGCCACCAAGCAGGCTGTCGAAGATCTGTACCTCCCCTTCAAACCGAAGCGACGCACACGCGCGCAGATTGCCCGCGAAGCTGGGTTGGAACCGTTGGCCGATAGTCTCTTGGCTGATCCGAGGTTGGATCCCGAGCAAGAAGCGCTCAAGTACATACGCGTTGTGCCGGCTGCCGAAGGGGTGGAGGCGATCAATGTGCCTGATGCCAAGACTGCGCTGGAAGGGGCACGGGACATTCTGATGGAGCGGTTTGCGGAAACGGCCGATCTCTTAGCCGTGTTGCGGACTCGGCTGTGGGATCAGGGTGTCCTCACGTCGACGGTGATGAAAGACAAGGAAACGGCGGAAGAGGAGAAGTTTCGTGACTACTATGCGTATGCGGAGTCGATCAAGACTATACCGTCGCATCGGGCTCTTGCATTATTCCGAGGTCGTTCGCTGGGAGTCTTGAAACTTGAATTGGGTTTAGGTGAGGCGCTGGACAAGGTCGTTCCCCATCCCTGCGTATCAACGATTGCGGCTCACGCGGGCATCGAAGATCGAGGGCGATCTGCGGACAAGTGGCTAGCCGGTGTGTGCGAATGGACGTGGCGTGTCAAGATGCATCTCCAGATCAGTACCGAACTCTTGGTGCAGTTGCGCGAAGCCGCCGAGGCCGAGGCGATCAAGATTTTTGCCAGGAATCTGCATGAATTGTTATTGGCGTCACCGGCTGGGCCAAAAGTGATCCTCGGTTTGGATCCAGGTATTCGCACCGGATGCAAAGTGGCGGTGGTCGATGCCACAGGGAAATTATTGGCGACCGAAACCATCTATCCGCATCAGCCTCGCAATGATTGGCAGGGGTCGTTGCAGGCACTTGTTCGTCTCGTCGTTCAACATGGCGTGGAATTGCTGTCCATTGGGAATGGAACGGCTAGTCGTGAGACGGATAAGTTGGCGGGTGAGGTGATCAAGCTGGTCGCCACGCAACGACCAGAACACAATGTTATGAAACTCGTGGTGAGTGAGGCAGGGGCGTCGGTCTATTCGGCCTCGGCCTTTGCCGCGGCCGAGTTCCCAGAGTTGGATGTCAGTGTGCGAGGCGCGGTGTCGATTGCTCGGCGCGTACAGGATCCGTTGGCCGAGCTGGTGAAGATTGAGCCGAAGGCGATCGGAGTGGGACAGTATCAGCATGATGTTGATCAGCGGGCCTTGGCTCGGTCGCTGGATGCTACGGTTGAAGATTGCGTCAACGCCGTCGGCGTGAACGTCAACACGGCTTCGGTGCCTTTATTGGAACGGGTCTCGGGCCTCAATAAGGCATTGGCCAGGAATATTGTGGACTATCGCAACGCAAACGGGCCGTTTCTAAATCGGTCGGCGATTCGCAAGGTTCCGCGTCTTGGTGAAAAAACATTCGAACAGGCGGCAGGCTTTCTGCGCATCCCCGATGGCGACAATCCCTTGGATCGGTCCGCGGTGCACCCAGAGGCCTATCCGGTGGTTGAGCGCATTCTGACGCGACTGGGAGCCGGGATTACCGACGTGATGCGTCAGCCGGCGGTCTTGAAGGGCTTGGCGCCGGCTGATTTTACCGATGAGCAATTCGGGGTGCCGACGGTACGGGATATTTTTGTCGAGCTGGAAAAGCCAGGCCGAGATCCTCGTCCAGAATTCAAAACGGCAAGTTTCCGGGAGGGGGTTGAATCTCTGAGCGATCTGCAGGCCGGCATGGTGTTGGAGGGAGTGGTCACGAATGTGGCGGCCTTCGGGGCCTTCGTGGATATCGGCGTGCATCAGGATGGGCTTGTGCATGTGTCGGCGCTGGCCAATAAATTTATCAAAGATCCACACGAGGTGGTCAAACCGGGTCAGATCGTCAAGGTGAAGGTCATCGACGTTGATCTGAAGCGTCAGCGGATTGCACTGACGATGCGTCTGGAGGATGCGGCCAGCCGTCCATCTGGTCAGGCACAGCCTGGGAGCCAGGCAACACGTGACTCGCGTGGGCGTGGGCCGTCGGTGTCTAGCCAGACGGCGCGAGCGCCTCAGCCGATCAGCGCGATGGCGTTGGCATTGGCAAAGGCGAGACAGAAGTCATAATAAACATCCAATCGAACAGGCGTTAGGGAAAGCGATGGGTTATCCCTCTACTAGACCCTCAATCCTAACCCTGCTCAGTTGACGCATGAAGGAAAGTGTCCTAAAGTGATGTTCTGCGAGGTGATCGGCCATGGCTACCGATACGATGAAACAAAAGATTCTGCAGGTCGTCCAGGGGCTTCCTGACACGGCCACATTTGAGGACGCGATCGAACGGCTCTGTTTCCTCGCAAAGGTCGAAGAGGGCATACGCCAATCTGATGCCGGTGAAACGGTGCCTCATGCCGAAGCCGTTCGTCAGCTCCTCACATGACTCCGCTGATCTGGACTCGTCGAGCCATAGAAGATGTTCGCTCCATCAGGCAGTTCATTGCCCAAGACTCTCCTCACTACGCTGAACTTGTCAGGCAACAACTGATTGCAGCAGTCGAGCGATTGCCTACCTTCCCTCAATCCGGACGTGTCGTCCCGGAAGCCAATAATCCAGCGATTCGGGAGGTGATCCAAGGCTCCTACCGAATCGTCTATCGGCTCATTCATGGCGAGATCCATATTCTCACCGTTCACCACGCCGCCCGCCTCCTCCATTTGGAGTCGTGATTTCGTGTACTTTTGGGTGGTATTGCAGCACAGCATTCAATGCACATGCCCGGCCCCAACCTGATCCTCAATTTCTTGAAGACCAGCACGAGGTGGTCAAACCGGGGCAGATCGTTAAGGCGAAGGTGATCGATGTCGATCTGAAGCATCAGCGGATTGCGCTGACGATGCGACTTGAAGATGCCGCGAGCCGCCCATCTGCTCAGGCACAGCCTGGGAGCCAATCCGCGCGTGACTCGCGCGGGCGTGGGCCGTCGGTGTCGAGCCAGGCGGCGCGAGTGCCTCAGCCGATCGGGGCGATGGCGTTGGCATTGGCGAAGGCCAGGCAAAAGTCATAAGGAACGTCCTATCGTAAGGGGAGGTACACAGAGCAATAGTCAATGACTCATCTCAAGTTGCGTATATGCTTTCTCAAGGTCGGCAGAAGTGGCTCTGGGGATGGTTGTTTCAATTGCTGAGAAGAAATCTATACCTGCAAGAAGGGCAAGTCTGGTCAAGGTACAAACTTTCAACCGGATAGCTGAAAGTTCTTTGCTCGAAGGCGATATAGAGCCGTGCATCAGTTTAGAGCGGTAATCGTATATTTTCTTTGCTAGGATGTGACTTTCGCTGTATTGGTCCTGGTTCCCAACAGAACTGAGTAGCGCAGCTCTTCGTGTGAGTATATTGGTGATGGTTGAAGATTTCTTTGTTATTGTCATTCGTTCAAGGGCTGCAACGTACTTCACAATTGCAGAAGCCGAATTCAACTCCCTCACCCCTTGCCCATACCAATTCAGGCTATCGAGGAATCTTTGCGTCAGATGAGAAGTTTTTTGTGGATCTTGTAGACCTGTAAGGGCATTTCCAACGAGGGCGAGGTACCATCCTCCTTGTTGGTTTAACCTTTCAAACCATCCATCTGGTGCATGCCTATCTTGCCATTCGCGATTAATCGAGAACCCAATCCGACCTGAGTTGTCTTGTCTAAGGGAGGCACTCTCAGAAAGAGCAACAGGGGTGTGTGCCTGCCGGAATCTTGCCGTATAGGAGTTGCCAATGAGCAGGCGTAAAGCGTCAAGGGCTCCTTCGACGGTTGCACTGGCTCTGAGAGCAGATGTTGGTTCATCACATTGAGGCACTGTTGTCTGAGCGACCCAAGGAAAGCGTGAGTAATAGGGGATTACATCTCGTCTCACTAACTCAGGGTCTCGTGAGGTAATCATTTCTGAATTGTCTTTTAAGAAGTCCTTCATCCAAATGAATCTTACGGGTCCAATCTCAAATTGATCAGGAATCTTATCTAAGAAAACGACGCAGGGTACAAAGTGGGTAAGGTCATAGATCCGTTTCTTGACCGTTTTAATTGCAGCTGCGAGCATTCTAGCGACTTGTCTTTCATTCACCTGTCTCTCTTCTTTGAGAAATCTACTGAGTAGTTCTTTGGTCACAGCTTTACGGAACCTATCTTGGTCAATGCGTTGGTCCAGATCGCCTTGTGTTACGAGATAGCGCTTTGATATTTCTCCAATCTTGAAGTAGGCCTCTTTCCCACAGGGGAGTAATCCACTCTCTTCAGGGTGTGGGATATGATAGCCCCAATTCTGGTCTCGTCGCATAAATGTGCGCAGGTCATGTGCCGACATGGCTGACAACCGGTGAACCTCAGAGACAACGAATGTGATATCTCTGATATTCTGTTGGGCTATAGTCATCTGTGGTTCGTTAATAGCCATGTCAGATTATGATTTGGCTTAGCCTGACTCGCCGTAATAGTTGTTGGATAACTCCCGAAACACTCCTCGTCTTGCTGAGGAATTGTTTGCTGCCTTTGGCCTTCGCTTGTGCTACCCGTATTTGATTTTGAGCGAGACGATGCCAAGCTGGAGAAGAAGGGTCACTGCATTGGCCAGAATCACGGGCAAGGAATCGATCCAGATTCCGTAGATCAGCCATAGCAGCACGCCGATCGTGAACGTCAGCACCATCCCCCAGGATAGATCGCCAGTCGATTTTGATTTGAAGGCCTTTGCGAGTTGAGGAATAAAGGCAACCGTGGTCAAGGTCCCGGCCGTTATCCCCAGGATCATGGCTCCGTCCATTGCCTATACCGGCCATTTTTCTTCGCGCCACGCCATGTCCCAGAACATCCACTCATAGCGTGAACTGACGATGAAAGAGTCTTCCATGCGCCGGAGTTCTTCTTTGCCGGCGGTCTTGGCCCACTGATCGACTTTCTTTCGCATCCACAGCTGGACTTGGGCAAACTCCGGCGACGCATACAGCATGAGCCAGTCGCGGTAGGGATGATTCTTGGGCGGCGCACCTTTCTTCAGAAGGTGTTGTCCCACAACGCAATAGACCCAGGCGCAGGGGAGCGTGACGACGGTGATCTCTGCCGCGGTGCCTGAGGCGGCGACGGCCAGCATATGTCTGGTGTAGGCATAGTTCGTTGGCGCCATCGGCACAGAGGTCATCTGCTTCGCCGTCAGTGCCCATTTCTTTCCGTAGCTCTCGTGCAGGCTCCGCTCGACGATGATGGTCTCTTCTGCCAGCTTATTGAACCGCAAGGCCGATTCCGAATCAGGGGCTTTCAGCGCGGCGGCGGAAAACACACGTGCCAGATCGCCGAGAAATCTAGCGTCTTGCAGAATGTAATATTTGAATTTCTGCTCAGGCAATGTGCCGTTGCCGAGGGCCACAACGAAAGGATGGCTCAGCTGGGCATCCCAGATGGATGTGGCGAGCTTGCGCAGGTGGTTTGAAAATGACATAGGCTACTCCTTTTGGTATGTGTTGAGGCTCTCACGCACGAGAGGCATCTCACGCCATATACTGTACTGTCAGATGTAGGAAACCCAGGGTCCTGACATACGATTCATGCCGTCTAGGGCTGCGACTTTGTAACATTCAGCCAGGGTCGGATAATTGAAAACCGTGTCGATAAAATAATTGATCTTGCCGTGAAAGGCCATAACGGCCTGGCCGATGTGGATGAGCTCAGTCGCGCCCTCGCCGATAACATGAACGCCCAGTAGATGTTTGGTGTCTCGGTGGAACAGCAGCTTGAGCATGCCGGTGTCGTCGCCGATGAGCTGTCCGCGGGCAATCTCCCTGTAACGGGCGATGCCAACACCAAAGGGGATGGCTGCCTGGGTAAGTTCTTCCTCGTTTCGTCCCACCATTGAGATTTCAGGAATGGCGTAGATGCCATATGGGAGGAGCGAGGTGTCCGTGCGATCCGAGTGTCCAAACGCATGGCAAGCCGCGTGGCGGCCCTGTTGCATCGACGTCGAGGCCAGTGCCGGAAAACCGATGACATCACCGGCTGCATAGATGTGAGGAATCGAGGTTTGGAGGTGTTCATTCACGGTCACCCGTCCTCGGGTATCCGGGTGCAATCCGATGGCTTCCAGATTGAGCGTCCGTGTCGCCCCGACGCGACCGATCGCGTACATGAGTGTCGACGTCTGGATCGGCCGGTTGTTCCGCAAGGACACGTGAATAGAGTTGTTCTGCTCTCGCGTGATCGCGAGGACTTCTTCATCGTGATACAGCGTCACACCGAGATTTTTCATGCATTGTTGGAGCGTGTCAATGATCTCAGCGTCCACGAATTCCAACAACCGCGGTCGTTTGTCGATAAGGGTGACGGGGATTCCTAAGGCAGCGAGCATCGAGGCGTATTCCGTTCCGATCACGCCGCCTCCGACAATGACGATGGTGTCGGGGATGTGTTTCAGGGTCAGGAGGCCGTCTGTATCGATGACCGCATGGTCGTCGAACGGAATGTGGGACGGCCGAGCCGGTTCTGTCCCCACGGCGATGACAATATAGTCCGCCGTCAGCTCAAGCGCGCCATGATCTCGTTGAATGCGAAGACGATGGGGATCGAGAAAGCTGGCGGAACCAAACACCATATCAACCTGATTCCGGGCCATCTGATTCTGCACGATTTCGATCTCGTGTTTGATGATATGATTCGCGCGGAAGGCCAAGTCTTCGATCGTGATCTTCTTCTTGACGCGGTAGTCATCTCCGTAGATATTCCGCTGTCGAAAACCGGAGAGGTAGAGTACCGCTTCGCGGAGGGATTTGCTTGGGATGGTGCCGGTATTGATGCAGACTCCACCAACAACGGCCTTTCGCTCGATGATCCCGACCTTCCTGTTGAGCTTGGCTGCCTGAATGGCAGCCTTTTGGCCGGCAGGTCCCGTGCCGATGACGAGCAAATCGTAATGAGCCATGAGAGTGTTGGGAAGGTAAGGAGGTACCTGAGAGAGCGACTCAACGCTCCCCCAGGATCTCAGCTTCGAGCGATCTTCTGGCTAACTCTCCGTCACCAATCGACGAGCAAATTGCAAGGCTTCTTCCATATCCGGGAGTTGAGTGAGCTCCGGGGTAACTTGAAGATAACGAATGGTGTTCGTCTTATCGACGACCAGGACCGCTCTCGTCAAAATGTGCGGCCCTTCCAAAAAGAGACCATGCGTCTTGCCAAACTCGGCACCTCGGTAGTCGGACAGGAAGGTGACGTTGGCGATTTTCGCTTCTGCCGCAAACCGTTTTTGGGCGAAGGGCGTATCGACGCTCACGGTGATGAGTTCGACCATCTTATCAAGGCCTTTATTGCGCTCGCTCAGAAGATGCGTCTGTTGTTCGCAGACCGGGGTGTCGAGCGAAGGGACCACACTGATGATACGGACTTTTCCCGCGCCTTTGGTCTGCGCGATGTTCACGAGGGACAAGTCGTTCTGCGCGACCTTCACATCGCGGAGCGCATCTCCGACTTTGACTCCGTTACCGGCGAGCGTTAACGGGTCGCCCTTGAAGAGGACCTTGTTGCCTTCCCCGGCAACAGCAGTTCCATTTGCCACCGGCATATTCTTGTAGGAAAAGCCAGCGCCACTTGACCCTCCTATCGTTTGACATCCAACAAGGCCAAGCGAAAGGCACAGCGTGGTGCCAATGAAACCAGCATATCTCGTCTGCATCGTAGGCTCCTTTTTGAAGATAACGAGTGGGGATCCCACTCGACCCCTCTGTTCAGGGTGACGGTTGAATATACGCGATCATCGATCGGTTGACCAGGTCCGGCCGTTCCCATTGCGGCATGTGACCGGCCTTGGGAATTCTGACGAACGTGGATCTGCGAATGCGGTCGTGGAGCTCTTCACCCACAGCCAGAGGGAACACCCGATCGTGTTCACCCCAGATGATCATGGTTGGGTGCGTAATGCTGCTGAGGTGTGGGGCGAAATCGGTTTCCCAGGAAGGGAGGGCATTCCTGACGGCCATGATGGGCTTGATGATACCGGGGCGTCGGCGGTTCTGGTTGGTCCGTTCGATGACGGCCGGGGTGAGGAGGGTGTGGTCGTGGACGATTTCTTTCAGGACGGAATCGGTGACCAGCCCACCGAACAGCCAGTTGCCGAAGGAGACGAGCCAGGAAGGGGCTCGAGATTCCAGAGCTTGCTTGAACGACCGGCTGGTGAGCTTGGCCATGACCTGAGACGGGAGTCCGCTGATGAGCACGAGCTTATCGACACGGGTGGGGTGGGTCAAGGTCATGCCAATGGCCAACCCTGCGCCCATGGAATTGCCGACTAGCGTGGCGTGAGGAATCTGCAGGGCGTCCATGAATCCGATACAGAAGTCCAACATCTGATCCGGCAGGTACTCAATGTCCGGTTTATCGGACAACCCAGAGCCGGGAAGGTCGAGCGTCAGAGTGCGAAAATGTTGAGACAAGGCATGTTGCTGATGTTCCCATTGCCACATGGATCCGCCAAAGCCGTGGATGAGGATGACTGGCGGGCCAGTACCGACATCGAGATAGGCTATTCGTTGACCATGGACGAGAACGGTGTTGATGGGGATGCGTTCTATCGGGGTGCGTTCCAACGTTTCAAAATAGGGCGGGATCTGTGAGGGTGGAGCACAGGCGGTCATGAGCGACGATACAAGACAGAGGACAAGGATGTTGCAAAAGCCTGCCAGCGTCGTTCTCGCATCACTCAAGGCCTCAACGTACCAAACGCGTACGCTTCGGCCTTTCGCTCGCTGCGGCCTTGCTGGACGAGCTTGTTCATCATGCTCTAAGAGTCTGCGATGAGCCTTTAGCTTCGTGCAATGGATGTGCAATGCTCTCCATTGATAGTTTTGTCATAGCCTCTCGATATGCAGCACAAGCCCCCCAGGCTTGCGGTGGCATGAGGTCGAGCCGGTGGTGGGATTACTCCAGTTGGATGACGGTTTCATCCGTCTTCACATTGTCGCCCTCGGCAGTCAGGATCGCAACGACTTTCCCATCGATTGGCGCCGGCACCCGGCTTTCCATCTTCATCGCTTCAATGATCAACAGAGGATCGCCAGTCTTGACGTGATCATCAACGGCTACCAACACCTTGACGACCCGACCGGGCATCGGTGGAGCCACATCGCCTGGCTTCGACGGCCTCGGCCGTTTTGGCTTTCCTCCTGATCCTGTTTCCTGGGACTCAGGGACACCGGCGAGCACTTCCTGGATGGGTTCGAGCGACACTTCTTCGAGCTTATCGTTGACACGGATATAGTAGGGCTTGCGTCCATCGATCTTTCGACCGGAACCTGAGACCTTGACGTGATAGGTTTCGCCATGCACCGTGACGTTGAATTCGACGGGAGCCAAGTGCAGTTCGTGAGCGGTCGTTGGGCCTTTGGCTGATCCCAATTCGAGCGGCTCGGGTGTGAGCTCGCCTTTCTCGCGGGCTTCGAAAAAGTCTTGAGCGATTGCAGGAAACAGCACGAACGACAGCTGGTCCTCGATGGTCTGAGCCGAGTCTGGAAGCTCTTTTTTCGCCTCATCTAATTCCGGCTCCAGGCGATCAGCCGGCCTGGTTTTGATTGGCGTTTCATCGCCGGTGGCGCGTGCCATCACGTCGAGATCGACCTGTCCAGGAGCACGGCCATATAATCCCAAGAAATAGTTTTTCGTTTCGGTGGTGATGACTTTATATCGATCACCGGTCAACACATTGAGTGTCGCCTGCGTGCCGACGATTTGGCTGGTTGGGGTGACGAGTGGGGGATAGCCCATTTCCTTTCGCACACGCGGGACTTCGTCGAGGACTTCTTTCATCCGGTCCAGTGCGTTCTGCGCAGTGAGCTGTGCCGCCAGATTCGACAGCATCCCTCCTGGAATTTGTGACGTGAGAATCTCCGCATCGACACCAGTGAAGTCGCTTTCAAACTGGCGGTACTTGCGGCGAACCGTTCTGAAGTGTTCGGTGATCGGCTGGAACGATGCGAGCTCCAGTCCCGTGTCGTAGGGGGTATTCTGGAGCGATGCGACGACGGTTTCCGTTGCTGGGTGGGAGGTTCCCCCTGCCAGCGGAGAGATCGAGGTATCGAGCATGTCGAGGCCTCCGAGGATCGCCATCAACGAGGTCATGGACGCCATACCGGAGGTGTAATGCGAGTGAAGATGAAGGGGGACCTTGACGGCAGCCTTCAGCCGACGCACCAGATGGTAGGCGTCGAGAGGGGCCAAGAGTCCGGCCATGTCCTTGATACAAATCGTATCCGTCCCCAGATCTTCCAACTTCCTGGCCAGATCCACAAACCGGTTGATGCTATGGACCGGGCTGACCGTGTAACAGATGGTGGCTTCCGCATGTTTGCCGCAGGCTTTCACTTCGCTGACGGCCCGATCGAGATTCCGCACGTCGTTCAGGGCGTCGAAGATGCGGAAGACATCGATACCGTTCGTGGCCGACCGTTCGATGAACCGCTCCACCACGTCGTCGGCGTAATGGCGATAGCCGACCAGGTTTTGCCCGCGCAACAGCATTTGGAGCTTGGTGTTGGGCATCGCGGCCCGCAGGGCCCGGAGCCGTTCCCAGGGATCTTCTTTGAGGAAACGCAAGCAGGTGTCGAACGTGGCGCCGCCCCAGACTTCCAGCGACCAATAGCCGACCCCATCAAGTTTTTGTGCGATGGGCAGCATGTCTTCCGTGCGCATGCGCGTCGCTAGCAACGACTGATGGCCGTCCCGCAGCGCGACATCCGTGATCAGGACCGGTTTGCCGGCGGCCGGTGTGATCGTGAACTCGCTGGGGTGGGACGCGACGCTTTTTGAGGTCTTGATCGCCGGAGCGGACGATCTGGTCTTTTTCTTCGGTTTCTTCGTTGGTGGTCGTCTTTTCGCCATGATGGTTAATGCATCTCTTTGGGAAGCAGAGGGTTTGTTCGAATTAGAGTCCTTCGTAGGCGGCGATCGCGGCAGACAGCGCCAGTACCAGATCCTCCGGCTGCTCAAACTCGTGATACGAGTACAACTCAGGATGGGTGTCCAGATACGACGTGTCGAAACGACCCGCAATAAAGTCCGGTTCCTGCATAATCGCTTCCATGAAGGGAATCGTAGTTTTCACTCCACGGAGCACGTACTCTTCAAGGGACCGGCGCATACGGCTGACGGTTTCTTCCCAGGTGCGGCCCCGAACCGTCAACTTGGCCAGCAGCGCATCATAGTAGGGCGGGATCGTGTAATCCTTGTACACGGCGCCGTCGATGCGCACACCGATTCCACCGGGAGAGAGGTAGGCCGTGACCGTGCCCGTGCAGGGCAGGAAATTGTTTTTCGGGTCTTCCGCATTGATCCGGCACTGGATTGCGTGGCCCTGGAGGATCACGTCCTTTTGCTGGATGCTGAGCGGCAGGCCTGCCGCGCTCTTAATCTGATTCCGCACGATATCGATGGCTGTGATTTGCTCGGTCACCGTGTGCTCGACTTGAAGGCGCGGATTCATCTCAATAAAGTAGAATTTGCCCTCTTGATCGAGCAGAAACTCTACGGTGCCTGCGTTGTCGTAGTTCACCGCGCGCGCAATGGCGATGGCGGCGTTGCCCATCTCTTCCCTGAGTTCCTGGGTCAGAATCAACGAGGGGGCGATCTCAATCAGCTTTTGGTGTCGTCGCTGGATCGAACAGTCTCGTTCTCCAAGATGGATGATGTTTCCGTGCTTATCGCCCAGTATTTGGAACTCGATATGGTGCGGCCGCTCGATATACTTTTCGATGAAGACGCTGCCGTCGCCGAAGGAGGCCTGGGCCTCGCGTGCTGCAACCTCCATGTTCTCTCGCAGCTCATCGTCGGACCGGACCACGCGAAGCCCGCGACCGCCGCCGCCGGCGCTCGCCTTGATCATGACCGGATAGCCCGCCTTTTTTGTGAAGGCCAGGGCTTCTTTGACGGTGGTAATCGCCCCATCTGTACCTGGCACGATCGGCACGCCGGTGGATTCGGCCAGCTCGCGCGCCTTGACCTTGCTGCCCATTAGAGTAATGGCATGGGTAGAGGGGCCGATGAATGTGATGCCGGAGGCCTGGCAGAGTTCAGCGAACTCCGCATTTTCAGACAGAAACCCGTACCCAGGATGGACGGCATCGGCGCCGATCCGTCGGGCCAGGTCGACGATCTGCTTACTATCCAGAAATCCCTTCACCGGACCTGGGCCGACCAGGTAGGATTCGTCCGCCTTCTTGACGTAAATCCCGGTCGAATCTGCTTCGGAATAGATGGCAGCGGTGGCGATATTCAATTCGCGGCACGCGCGGATGATCCGCATGGCAATTTCACCGCGATTGGCGATTAAGATTTTCTTGAACATGTCTGAGCCTGTCAGCTCTCGCGTGGAAAGGAATGAGTTATAGAAAAACGAGTTCGTAAGCTAGCATAGGATTGAGAAGCCTGTCGAGAGACGCAGTGACAAATCAGTGAGTCTGAGTCATTCAGGCGAAGGGTTGATCGTTGTCGTCGTCGATAATTTACCGTAACTAATTTAGTCGCCAGCTTCGTCTGTGTCGTGTAGAATTCGCCCGTTTCCGGCATTCCAATATGCTGGGTGTGATCCTTCATATGACTGGTCGGAACCAGGCTAGATATCTGTAATGAAAGGTGGTCTCTGCCAATGAAGCGAGAGTTGTTATTAAGGTTGACAGCATGGTCTTGGCGACGAAGCGCGACGCAGATGAGTGGTGTGCTGCTGCTTATCGGAATCATCTCCACTCCGGCCTGGAGTGAAAACCCTGCCCCTTCAGTGCATTGGGGAAGTGCGGCATTCCCGGATCAGTATTCGACGTTGACGGGAGGACTGACCCTCAATCGGTTTACTCCGGTCGATGGGTTAGGCAACAAGTACGATTCTACGGTAGGCAACACACTCGGCTTCAACTTGATTACACTTAGCTGGACGCAACACTGGGGCGGGATCTTCCAAGGGTGGAGTACGAACCTCACGGCCGGGATCAGCCCGACTGCCGATGAGCCGAGCCAATACTTCCAGAATAAAGTCGTGCATCAACTTCGCCAACTCCCGTCGGTTCCGACCGTGGACGCTCGGAAAGAGACCGATGTGATGATCGATGGGTCGGTGACGCGGTGGTTCCCCCTCTTTCGTCCTAAAGTGATTTTTGCGGGTGCCGGGTTTTCAGTCGGCACGATTTATCAGCAAGGGTTTCTTCGCGCCGGGATTAGGCGGATGCCGATTACGCCAACCCTGTATCATAGTGACACGTGGGGCGATGTGAGCTTGCGGGCTTCCGTGCTGGGACGAATCAGCTATCAGGACAACGGGGCCGTGCTTCATGCCGTGAGAAGCACCGCAGGGTTGGTGCAGCCGGCCATCGCATTCGGTCAGTACCGGACAACCGAGTCGGGTGAAACCATTCCTACGTGGGAAATTGAGCTGGCGCTCATGTGGGACTCCGGGATTTTCGTGAATACCACGGGGCAAAGCCAGAAGCAGTTCGCCTGGTCGTTAGCCGCGTCCGCCGGGCCCGTGCGCTTCGAAACCTGGAATGACAGCATGGGCCATCTCTCAGAGCGAGACTATGGCCCCTCCTATGGCGTAGCCCTGACCCTTGATGTCCTGCGAGTCTGGAACATTATGCAAAACTTTCGAGCAAAGCCCGTTACGGACCCGCCAGTGGTGTCATAAACGAGTTCCTTAACGAAAAGATGGGGTCAGTTCTTGACGTTGCACGTGGCGAAGAGTTGAGTCTGCTGCGGGGAACGTGGTGCGGTTTCGATCGCCTTCTGAATGTTGGAGATGCGCGAAGGGGAGATGCGAAAGCGCCGCGCGACTGTCTGCCGTGGTTCATTCGCCGCGCGCCTCATCCAGTAGACGGCAGTCTGGTACGCGTTGCGGTGCGCACGAGTGAGAATGGCGTCCACGGGGGGAAGTCGATAGGTGGCGGCGACGTCGAGCCAGCCTGGCGCTTCTTGGATACCCGCAGTCGCTCGATCACTACGCCACGCCCACCCTCCGGCTTCTGCCACCATGTCCGGCTCGCACCGGATTCAACACGACATCGCGGCAGCGTTCCTGGAGGGAACACGCCTTTCCCACGAGTAGACGTTTGAACCGGCCTTGCCACTGGTGTCCCACGCGCTGATGGCAACGATTGAACCATTGGGTGTAGGTGCCATGGAGTCGGCGTAAGCCGCGACGAAGATTCGGCTCGGGCGTTTCAATCACCAGGTGATAGTGATTGCCCATCAAACAGTACACGGAGCAGCGCCAGTGCTGTTGCTGCCCCTCGCGACCGAGTACACGGATGAACTGGTGCCGATCGCCGTCCTCTAGGAAGATGAGTTGTTGGGCATTGCCGCAGGCGGTGATGCGGTAGAGAGCGCCAGGAAATTCGAGACGGAGTGGGCGAGCCATGAGACGAGACACTACGGCGCAGGCAGTGCAAAGTCAAAAACTGACCCCGCTTCTCCTCTAATCGCCTTGACCAGAGACAGATTTAGTAGTAGATCTAAAAAAGAAAGCAGAAAAAATTCACTTGCGAATATAGAGTTAGGCCCATCCGCCTGCGTAAGCAGGTGATACTGGACGATGACACCCACCCTGCAGTGAATGGAAATATATGTACAGGTCTGTCAACGACCGAGGCCTACGCTGTTAGCATCTGAAAAGCGCCACGCTTATTACACTAGACTCGATTCCATCTCCGGGAACCGCTTCACCTTAATGGCTCTGGCCGTCTTTTCCACAGCGGCCAGATCATAGGCCAGCTGCATACGCATCCAATGCTCCACCGTCGAGCCAAAGGCTTTCGAGACGCGAACTGCCATCTCCGGCGAGAGCGAGGTCCTGCCATTGATTACCCGTGAGAGGGTCTGGCGCGTGACGCCGAGGCGCTTGGCCGCATCGGTCAGGCTGAGGCCCGAGGCCTCAATGGAATGTTTAATCAGTTTTCCCGGATGAGCGGGTTGTTTCATCGGCATGTTACGTCTCCTTTAATGATAGTCCACCAAATTCACATCGAAGGCCTTTCCGTCTTCAAACCGGAAGATGATCCGGTGATTGCGTGAGACGAAGACGCTAAACCACCCCTTGCGGTCGCCGGTCAGCCGGTGCAAGCCAAAGCCGGTGATATCGAGCTCCCGGACAGTTTGTGCGGTATCCAGCACCGATAAGTAGAGTTCTGCTTTTCCGGCAATGTCCGAGCGTAGACCACTCCGGTCGCCGTGCTCATAGAGCCTTCTTAGGCCACGATGTTTGATCTTTTCGATCATTGCTTTATAGTAACACGTAACATGACATGTTACAAGTATCATGTGAACACGCTTTCGGCATGATGGTTGATTTTGTTCGAAAAAGGATGTCCTTCATGGGATCTTTACATGGGCGAACACATCGTGACAGGAGGAAAACCATGAAGACCTACAATCTTAAGACTGAGTACAATTGGCGTGGTGATGTGGCCGAACTTCTGGCAAAACACAGATATGGGGCAAAGAGAACGGAAGGTTATGATTTTCGTAAAGAGCCTGACCTTTCTCCGAAGGAGAATGCCTTACTAAAACGACTTTGGAAGAGTATTGACCTTTATAAGTGCGATGAATCAGGACAATTAGAAATCTATGAAGTTAAAGCGAAAACCTTCGGAGTCTCCAGAAGATCGGATATCACCAGTTCTTCTCTAGCCGCCTATCAACAAGCGCTTGCACAAAACATCAAAGTGCACTCTGTAACTGTAACATTCTACGACAACTGGGAGGTCTCCTTTGTCATCGAAGATTTCGATGCAACAAAATTCAGAGTAAATGATGGAGGACACTATAGGAGAGTCCTCTTATCAGCTTAGGAGTGCATTGGCACCAATGGGCACTGTCTGACATGTTTCAACAGACACAAAAGGTTCTGTGAAGATCTAAGCCAATCCATGAAGGCTTCCTGAAATCCCTCACATAGGCATCTCGTCCATCATTCTCACAATCGGGCAGTCCTGGCCGACAGAGGTGGCTCCGCTTGTTTGGACAGTCTCTGCCAATTCATAAGTGGCGCCTGGCGGTTTAGGCCTACACAGCGGAAGGCTGTGCAGGCTGGTTTTCCCAGTACAGGCGATCGGGCGTGCGTCCGTCAAGCGCGCGATGCGGCCTGAGTTGATTATAGAATTGGATGTAGCGTTCGAGCCCCTGTTGCGCGTGATGAACCGTCTCGTACGCGTGAAGATAGACCTCCTCGTACTTGAGGCTCCGCCAGAGGCGCTCCACAAACACATTATCCCGCCAACAGCCGCGACCATCCATGCTGATCTGGATACCCTGGTCTTTCAGTAAGTTCGTGAACTCCAGGCTGGTAAATTGGCAGCCCTGATCGGTGTTGAAAATCTCCGGGTGTCCATACTGCGTGATCGCCTCCCGCACCGCCTCGAGGCAGAAGTCCGTGGTCAGCGTATTGGAGAGTCGCCAGGCCAACACCCGGCGACTGGCCCAGTCCAGAATGGCAAACAGATACACGTTGCCCCGGCGCATCGGAATGTACGTGATATCGGCAGCCCAGACCTGATTGGGGCGTGTGATTGCCACGTCGCGCAGGAGATAAGGATAGATCCGGTGAGCCGGATGCCGCTGCGTGGTGCAGGGCTTGCGAGACAACGCCGTGATCCCCATGCGCCGCATGAGGCTGGCCACATGCCGCCGCCCGATGGTCTGGCCCTCTTGCCGCAAGAGATCACGGAGCATTCGGGCGCCCGCAAACGGATACTGCAGATGGAGTTCGTCAATCCGACGCATCAGGGCTAGCACCGTGTCGGAGACTGGCCTCGGTTGGTAGTAGGCCGTTGACCGAGACAGCCTGAGGAGCTGACACTGCCGGACGACGGGCAAGATATGCGTGGGATCAATCATCGCTTTGCGCTCAGCAAGTCCGCCTTGGTGAGCGCCCCTTCTAAAAAATCATTCTCCAGGGCCAATTGCCCGATCTTCGCGTGCAGGGTCTTGAGATCTGGTGTCTCTGATGGAGCCTTCGCCCCACCAAACACGTCTGCGGCTCGCGCCAGCAGTTGCTGCTTCCATTCGGTGATCTGCGTGGGGTGGACGCTGAATTGCTCGGCCAATTCGGCGAGCGTCTTGTCGCCTTTGACCGCAGCCAAGGCCACCTGCCCCTTGAAGGTCGCTCCATGATTCCGTCTCGTTCGTTTCACTGCCTCGCGCCTTTGGTTCACCACCACCTGGTGGCTTGCGTGAAGCCAGGCTCCCACTTAGCACACTGTCCGAATTTGCGGAGCCCCCTCTGACGACATCCACCGTGCCGTAGATGCCAAGGTAGCGGCAGGTACGGTAGCTGGGATGTTCGTAGGAGCCGGTGTAGATGTAACTGACGCGAAGATGCGGCGTTTGCTGCGGCAGGAAAAATAGCGAGGCCAGCGCGATAAACGGTGACAGCGGAAAAAGCTCAATCAATAAACGCAACCCCACCCGACCAGGGCCCTGGCTGTTCTCCATCCCAAATAAACGGAGACCATACTATGCGGCAACTCAGACGCAGCTTGATCTACATCATAGCTTTGTTTCTCTTTGTGCCGACGATTGCCTTTGCGGAGTCGTACGGTCTGGTGATGGGCAAGGCTGCAGCCGTGTGTCAGCACATGCTGAATCTCTTTAATGAGGATATGAAGAACTTTGGTGAATTGAAATACGATCAGCACGAAGAATTCACTTCCATCGATTGGACGCTCGCGCTCGACGACTTTTGTTGGCGTATCCACACGGCGCAGTTCGATATCGATAATGACGGGCATGAGGACGTCGTGCTGAAGCACGCAGCCTGTATCCGAGGCATTCTGAATGACAGTCTCTATATTTATGCCGAGGCCAGAAAAAAGGGGGACAGGGTGCATTCAAGATCCTAACGCAACAGGTGGTGAAATGCATGCGCGGGGCTGTGCCAGTTCAGAATTTTCCGTGGCCGATCGTTGAGCAGTGCCTGCACTCGCTTGATCTCGCCCCGTGACACCTTGTTAAAGTGGGTCCCGGCGGGAAAGAACTGCCGTAGGAGCCCGTTGGTGTTTTCGTTGGTGCCCCGTTCCCAGGGAGAGTGGGGATGCGCAAAGTAGACCGGCATCTGTGTCTGGGTGGTAAAGCGCCGATGGTCGCGCATCTCCTGTCCCTGGTCATACGTGAGAGACCGGCGGAGCGGCGGCGGCAGTGTCCGGATAGCCCGGACAAAGGCCTGTCGTACTGCGGTCGCATGCTTGGCCTTCAGCGGGACCAGTAGGGTAAACCGTGTCGTGCGTTTGACGAGCGTCCCGAGCGCCGAGGCATTGGCATGGCCGACGAGCAAGTCGCCTTCCCAATGGCCCGGCACGACACGCGCAGCTACTTCGGCTGGTCGGTCATCAATGCTGACCATCTCCTGGACGGCACGCGAGGAGAGCCGGACCTTGTGGGGCCGCCAAAAACGATGCCGCCGCCGGAGGTGCCGAGTGAGGGCGCGCTTGACGGTGTCGGGGGGTACCCCATAGAGATAGCCATAGATGGCTTCATGCGAAATCTGCATCGTGGGGTCTCTAGGATACTGCTGGCGCAAACTGTGGGCAATCTGTTCTGGCGACCAGCGTTGTGCCAGCCGGGCCAAGACCGCTCGGCGGAGTCGGAGGTCCGCCGCAAGCTTCGGGGGTTTCCGTGGCTGATGGGCCCACCGAGTCGCCCGTTGATGGGCTGGCACCGCGCGATAGGTCACCGGGCTGGTGCGGTGCCGAGTGAGTTCACGTGACCGCGTGCTGGGCGCGCGCTGCAGGACGTGAGCCGTTGCACGTACACTATACCCGGCGGCGAACATGCGACTGAGTTCTTCACGTTCCATAAAAGTCAATCGGTGATCGTGTCCCATGTACAACTCCTTCGTTCCTGGAATCTCCAGGATACAGGTGTTGCACTAAGACCTTGAACCCAAGCAGGCTACTTTTCTAGAGTTTTGCGGGGCCGTCTGTGTGGTCGATGAGGCGAATCCAAACCGGCGGTCTCTGCGAATCGGGCATGCCAGTTGGATGAGCTAAAGGGGGCCTGGCGATTCAGGCAGGTGCGGAGGGTTGTGAGTTCATGCTCAAAGAAAGGTTAATCGATCCAGTGAAGCGGATTGTCGGGGAGTGGAACAGGGGACGGATCGGTCAATGTGGGATCGTGAAGATTCGACCACGGACATTGTGTGACCGACTCCACGAGCTGGGCACGGATGGGGTTCCGCAGTACATAGGCAGGACGGTGAGCAAGTGGACGTCTTGCTGGATTCGCAAGCTTTTGAAGCATCCTTGCCAACCATGACTGGTGCCCCGGTAATGCCGATGGCACCGGCGGACATGAGCGGTGGGTAACCAATCGACTGACCGCTTCTCGCGAGTCTTCCAACTTCTGGCTCTCCACCATATGATCGAGGCCTGAGCCTGCAATGTGAAATTAGCTGGTGTTTCTCGCTTTCAGTTGCAACAGGTGCACGACCACCTTTCCTTCTTTGCCCGGCCACGCTCCTGCACCACCTCCACCACTTCCGTTGGACAGTCCCCCCTCTAAGAGAAGCCGGAACCGTTCCGATCCGTTGATACAATCGGCGCGCAGACCATGACGTAGCGACTTCATCTGGCAGAGGCGGAACAAGAGTGGCTCCTATGAACAATTCAGGGCCGCAACGGATGCATCACAGTTCCACTGCTTCCTTGAATGGATCGCCGGCAGATAGCGGCCTAATCTGTCTCCTCATCCTCGCCCGCTTTCATGATCTTCCCGCCGATGGGGCGCAGCTGCGGCATCAGTTTGCACAGTCCGGGCAAGCCCTCTCAGATACCGAGCTCCTCCGTGCGGCTAAACATCTCGGATTGAAGGCCGGTCTAGTCAGAACCATGTGGAGCAAACTCCAGGGGACACCGCTGCCTGCCATGGCAAAACGGACTGATGGTCGCTATGTCGTGCTGGCGAAGGTCGAAGCGGACAAGGTGTTGATCCAGGACCCAATCGAAGCCCGCCCGCTTGTGCTCTCCCGCGAACAGTTCGAAATGATGTGGACCGGAGAACTCTTGCTCTTTACCAAACGGGCCCAGGTCCGCCTGCAAGACCTGAAGTTCGATTTTACGTGGTTTATTCCTGCGATCGTCAAGTACAGGAAGTTCTTCGGCGAGGTGCTGGTGGCGTCGTTCTTCCTTCAGCTCTTTGCGCTATTAACCCCGCTCTTCACGCAAGTGGTTATCGATAAGGTGCTCGTCCATAAGGGTTTTACCACGCTTCATGTCTTGGCTGTCGGGATGATTACGCTGGCGGTCTTTGAAGCGATGTTAGGCGGGATCCGCACCTATCTCTTTGCCCATACGACGAACCGGATCGATGTGAGTCTTGGCGCGCAACTCTTCCGACACGTTCTGGCGCTTCCCTTGTCCTATTTTGAAGCGAGACGGATCGGTGATACGGTCGCACGTGTGCGCGAGTTGGAGCAGATCCGCCAATTCTTGACCAGCCATGCGGTCACTGTGGTGTTGGACGTGGTCTTCACCATGGTCTTCCTGGCGGTGATGTGGTTCTACAGTCCCACGCTCACGCTTGTGGTCATGGCCTCGCTTCCAATGTATGTGCTGCTGTCGATCGCCATTACTCCGGCGATCCGAGCGCGTTTGCATGAAAAGTTCAACCGAGGCGCCGAAAACCAGGCCTTTTTAGTCGAAGCGATCAGCGGGATCCAAACCGTGAAAGCCATGGCTGTCGAACCTCCGCTTGTGCGGAAGTGGGAGGAACAACTGGCCGGTTATGTCCGATCGAGTTTTCGAGCCACGAGCTTGATCATGGTGGCCGGCCAATCGGCTGCTTGTGTCCAAAAGGTGACCACTGTCGCCGTCTTGTGGGTCGGCGCCTATCGTGTGATTGAAGGCGATCTCAGTATCGGGCAGTTGATCGCGTTCAATATGCTGTCAGCGCAGGTAACAGGGCCCCTCTTAAGACTGGTCAATCTCTGGCAGGAATTTCAGCAAGTCGGGATTTCCGTCCAGCGGTTGGGCGATGTGCTCAATACGCAGCCTGAGCCTTCGTACAATCCGAATCGGACGACGCTTCCCCACGTGACTGGTCATGTGCGGTTTGATGAAGTCACCTTTCGCTATCGGCCTGACGGTCCGGAGATCCTTCGCAAGGTGTCGTTTGCCGTCACGCCCGGGCAAGTGATCGGCATCGTCGGGCGATCTGGATCTGGGAAAAGCACGATCGCGAAATTGTTGCAACGTCTCTATGTGCCGGAACGGGGGCGTCTGTTGGTCGACGGCGTTGATCTCGCCCAGGTCGATCCTGCCTGGCTGCGCAGGCAAGTGGGAGTCGTGCTGCAGGAAAATTTTCTATTCAACGGCTCGGTGCGGAGCAATATTGCCTTGACGGATCCAGGGTTGGGGATGGAACAGGTGATCCAGGCCGCGAAATTAGCTGGCGCCCATGAGTTCATCTTGGAATTGGGGGATGGGTATGACACCGTGATCGGAGAGCACGGATGTACGTTGTCGGGAGGGCAGCGTCAGCGAATCGCCATCGCACGGGCCTTGGTCGCGAGTCCCCGCATTCTGATCTTTGATGAGGCGACCAGCGCGCTGGACTACGAGTCCGAAGCGGTGATTCAGCAGAACATGGCGCAGATCAGCCAGGGGCGTACGGTCTTCATCATTGCGCATCGGCTGAGTACGGTACGGCCTGCCCATCGCATCTATGTCGTCGACAAGGGAGAGATTGTCGAGCAGGGGTCGCATGACGAGCTGCTTCGTATCGAAGGGTTTTATGCGCGGCTGCATGCGCATCAAGTCTGTACGGGGTAGAGGGGTACGATGATCTTCGGAGCATTCTCACGGCACTGGATAGTTTGGAAGGCGGCGTGGCAGGCCGAATCAAGCCAGCCGACCGGCGCTTCTGCTCATGGCGGGTGTGCCACAGAATTTCTGCCAGCGGTGTTGGAAATCCAGCAGGCACCGCCCTCGCCGATCGGCCGAGCGCTCCTCTGGACCATCTTGGCGGCTTTCACTACTGGAACGCTGTGGACCATGTTCGGTTGGATCGATATCGTGGCGACGGCACAGGGCAAGATCATCCCCAGCGGGTACTCGAAGATCATCCAGCCCTACGAAACAGGGGTCATTGCTTCTATTCAGGTCCAGGATGGACAAGCCGTGAAACAGGGCGATGTGCTGATCGAACTCGACTCGACGCTCAATCGCGCCGATCGTGACCGGGCATCCAATGAATATCGAGCGGCAAAAGTGGAAGCGGCGAGATTGCGGGCTCTGATCAAGGGGCAGTCTACGTTTGAGGCCTCTCCCGATGCAGAGAGAGCCTCTGTCTTGTTGCAACAACAGTTGTTGCGTGACCAGTTTGCCGAATACCAGGCCAAGATGGCGGCAGCGCAACATCTGATTGCTCAACGGCAGGCTGCCGTCGAGCAGACGCAAGAGAATATTCTCCGTTTGGAGGCCACGGTGCCGATGGAGACGGAACGCGCCGAGGCCTATAAGAAGCTGCTGGAGCATGAAGCCGTCACGAAGATGGACTTTCTCCAGGCCGAAGGGCAGCGCATCGATAAGGCGCAAGAGTTAGCCGGGCAAAAGAAGAAGGTCCAACAAGATCAGGCGGCGCTCGCCGAGGCTGAGAAGCATTATCGGGCCATGCAGTTGGAATTTCAGCAGAGCAAACAGGCGGAGCTGTCGGCTCTTGAAACGAAGGCGCTCTCGCTCGCGCAAGAAGTCACGAAGGCGGGCCAAAAGGCTGGTTTGCAGCGGCTTGTCGCGCCGATCAACGGCGTGGTGCAACAGCTAGCGGTGCATACCGTTGGCGGTGTGGTGACCCCAGCCCAGCAGCTGCTCCTCGTCGTGTCGCAAGACCATCCGGTTGAGGTCGAGGCGCAGGTCGAAAACAAGGATGTGGGATTTGTGAAGGAAGGGCAGCCAGTCGAGATGAAGGTTGAAACGTTTCCATTCACGTTGTATGGCACGATTCCCGGCTCTGTGCTAACCGTCTCCGACGATGCCGTTCCCATCGAAAAAGTCGGGCTGGTGTATCCAACGAGAGTCCGTATAGATCGGTCGACGATGCAGGTCGAAGGTAAACAGGTGAATCTTTCGCCTGGGATGGCTGTGACCGTCGAGATCAAGACTGGGCAGCGCCGCATTATCGAGTATTTGCTAAGTCCCTTGCTCAAGTCGATGAAGGAAAGTCTGAGGGAGCGGTGATCGGATGGTGAAATTATCTGCCCCTCTTAGGCTTTGTCTGCTGGCTGTCGGAGTTCTTGCTGCGAACTTTGTATGGGCTGATGCCTCAACCGGTGAATCGAGTGATGGCCTGTCTCAACCTTTTCCGCAACAGCCACTTCAGCTCACGTTGAAAGGGGCGTTGGCCGCAGCCGTTGATAACAATCTTGATGTGCTGTTGTACAAAGAACGAATTCAGGAGGCCAAGGGTCAGGTGCGAACCCAGTTGGGCGCCATGTTGCCCAATGTATCCGCCAATACGCGACAGACCAGGCAGACACAATTTCTCGGTACTATCGGGCTCTCGCCGGTGCGTACCGATCCCTTCAGCATTTTTGATACGCGGGTCACCGCCACGCAGAATCTGTTCAGCCTCAGCCTACTTCAGCGGTGGCGGGCCTCACGGGAATCACTCCAGATGACTGAGCAGGAAGCGGAAGCCAAGAAATTGGACACGATGGCCAGTGTGGCGCTTACCTATATGGAAGGGTTGAAGGCCACCGCCATGATCAAGATGCACGAGGCGAACCAAGAAATCATGAATGAGTTACTTGGCACTGTGAGACAGCGGCAACGGGGAGGGCTGGCCACAGGATTGGATATCGCACGGCTGGAAGCGCAGCTGGCTGCGGAGCGGCAACAGGGATCATCGGCGCGATATGACTTTGAGCATGCCAAACTGAGTCTCGTCAACCTGCTCGCACTGCCCACAGAAACTGCTCTCGTTCTGACCGATGAATGGCTGACAGAGATGTCAGATGTCTCGACGCCGCAGGGGGCGGTGGAAGCTGCATTGAGCCAACGGCCGGAGGTTCAGGCACAGCACACCCGTGTGAAAGCGTTGGAGCTGACCTATGCTTCCATCACGGGGGAGCGGTTGCCGTCGCTGGTGGCTCAGGGAGAGTATGGGCTCATTGGCAATCGTTGGAGCAACACGCTCGACACCTACAATATGGCCTTGATTCTCCAGATCCCGATCTTTGACGGAGCCCAGCGTGAGGGCCGTATCGCCCAAGCCAGAAGCCAGTGGCAGCAAGAATCGTTACGCATGAGATCGGTGCTCAACCACATCAAGATGGAAGTGCACGATGCGCTCGCCTCACTGGCAGCGGCCAAGGAACAAGTTGGCATTGCGCAGGCTGGGTTACAGATGGCGACGAAAGAACTGGATCTTGCGCGAGAACGGTACGCCGTTCTGAGTACCACCAGTCACTTTGAACTCACCAATGGGCTTTCGTCAGTAGCCCGTGCCAGAGGAAACCTCGTCACCGCACTCTTTCAGCTCAACGCCGCTCGGGTCAATCTCGCCCGCGCAACCGGCAGTCTCCATACACTGAGTTAGAAGCTGTTTGAGGCGTGAGTCAGCGTTGACCTGCCGTTGCCAGTTCGTGTGGTCTCGCCAGTTTAGCGACACCAGTATCGTTGATTTCCCCGCCGATCCCATCAACGGGTCCAGAGTCTGCATTGCCTTGACTTGATCCAGCCCTTCACTCACACTCCCGGTATGTACGATCAATCTGAAAGTGACCTCTTGCGGATGTTGGCCGATCGGGCAGGGATTGGTGCCGACTATTACGACATCGCGGGAACGCACCATGTGACGACGGATGAGACGCGCCGGGCCATTCTCGGTGCCATGAATCTGCGAGTTTCGAATCGCGCGGAACTCATTGCGGAGTTAGAGGCATGGGAGAACCGGTGGTGGCTCAGAGGCTGTGAACCCGTTCATGTGCTTCGGTTAGGACGAGATGCAGGGGCCTGGTCGTTGTATGTGCCGTGCGAGAGTTTAGACGATTCTGCGCTTTCCGTTAAGTGGGCACTCTGCGCGGAGAACGGAGCCACGCACTGTGAGCGAGCGGAGGGGCCTGGTCTCAAAGTTGAAGAGACCCGCATGATTCAGGGACGCCGATTTGTTCGTATCGCGTTGGCCTGTCCGCAAGACCTGCCGCTTGGCTATTACTCAGTCACCGCTTATGCAACAGGACGCGGTACGAATACGGAAGCCATGTTCCGTCTCATCGTCGCACCGGATCGTTGTTACATTCCCGATGAACTCCAGCAGGGTGTGCGGTGGTGGGGCGTTGCGTTGCAGCTCTACTCATTGCGGAGTCATCACAATTGGGGGGTCGGCGATTTTCGAGATCTGGGTGCCGTCATCGAATGGGCAGGAAAACGTCTGGGCGCTGCGGTGATTGGGTTGAACCCGCTCCATGCGCTTAAGAATGCCAAGCCCTATCACATGAGTCCCTATTCGCCCACCAGCCGGCTATTTTTAAACGACTTGTACATTGATGTAACCCAGGTTCCAGAGTGCTGGACGGGCCCGGATGTGCAACGCCGGCTTGCCGATCCCTCAGTCCGCTCGAGGATTGACGCGGCTCGTCGATGCGAGTTCGTGGATTATGACGCGGTGAGGTTGGTGAAACGCGAGGTGCTCGAACTGTGCTATCAGGTATTTGTGCGGGACAATTTTGAAGGGGTCGAACCGGAGTTGAGGCCCATGACGGATCGGGGGAGACACTTCCAGCACTTCACGGAGCGGGAAGGTAAATCCCTGGCGTACTATGCAGTGTTTCAAGCGCTGGAGGAAGAACGGCAGTCTGCCCAACAGGCTTCAGCTGTCTGGGAGGATTGGCCAGAATCCTATCGAACGCCAACGTCGGAGGCCGTGGAGGAGTTTCGGCGTCAGCGGATGTCGCGGGTGCGATTTTTCCAATATCTGCAATGGCTGGCCGCGGACCAGTTGCTTGCGGTGGTGAAGAAGACGCACGAGGCCGGTATGCCGATCGGCTTGTACCATGACTTTGCCCTGGGAAGCGATCGCTATGGCGCCGATGGGTGGTTGAATCAAGAGGTGCTGGCGTTCCAGGCCGACTGTGGTGCGCCTCCTGATGCATTTGCCCCTGAGGGACAGAATTGGGGATTTTCTCCACTTGATCCATTACGTCTGCGCGCGAGCGGCTACCAGTACTTTATCCAATTGCTCCGTAATAACCTCCGCTATGGGGGAGCGATACGGATCGATCATGTCATGGCGCTCTTTCGACTATTTTGGATTCCCCGTGGTCTTCCACCGGCGATGGGGACCTACGTGCATTACCGGGATGACGAACTCCTGGCGATCTTGGCGCTGGAGAGTGTGCGGGCGAAGGCGCTGGTGATTGGTGAAGATCTGGGCACCGTTCCCGATTGGGTGCGTGACCGACTTGGACCAGCCGGCGTCTTATCGTACCGTGTCTTCTATTTTGAGCGAGAACACTGGGGAGGGTGGAAACCCCCGACTCAGTATCCTGCGCAAGCACTCGCCGTTGTCACAACCCACGATCTTCCAACGTTGGTGGGGTATTGGGAAGGCGTGGATATCGACACTCGATCCACACTAGGACTCTTTCCTTCGGAGGACGCGCGGAACGCAATGTGGGCGGAACGGCATCGAGAAAAGGCAGGGATTCTCACGGCTTTGAAGTCTCAAGGACTCCTACCGGCTGGTGTATCGGAGGATCCTGCCCAAGTGCCGATCATGACGACTGAGTTGATGGAAGGTATTCATCAGTATCTGGCCCGTACCCCTGCGTGGATGGTCTTGGCCAACATCGATGATGTCATCGGCACCCGTGTGCAGGCCAATCTTCCAGGGACGGTAGACCAGCACCCAAATTGGTGTCGGAAGTTGAGTGTACCGGTGGAGGAGTTGGCCCAAGATTCACGATTTGAACGACTTGCGGCTCTGTTGCGTTTGACCCGCCCTCTTGTGTAAGTACTTCCGTGGAGAATTCCATACGTTCTCGATTCAGCGGCGATGATTCTCGGCCAGACGGAGCGAATCGATGATTGCCATGACGCATCGTGACCGCCTCGTGCTGGCCATCGCGGCTGCCTGCTTTCTTATCATCTTCATCATTGAAGAATTCGCCCCGGCCAACGTTGTCGGTGCGTATGGGTATGTGTTGCCGATCTTGTTGGTGACCACTCTTCGGAATCGAATGATCATGTTGGTGACGGTGCTGGCCTGTGTCATGGCGACCTATTCAGGGCTCCTCCAACCGACGAAGCCTGGCCGGTTTCAAGCCGCGGTCATCAATCGGAGTGTCGTTGTTGGCATTCTGCTGTCGGTGGCGTACTTGGGTGTGAGCTGGGAAGAGCGGAAGGGACGAGAGGAGGCGGCGAGGGCGGCGCTGGCCCGAGAAACCGAGAATTTGCTCAAAGCCAACACGCAACTGGTCCAGGCGAAAGATCAGCTGAATCGGTCGGAACGGTTGGCTGCGGTGGGACAGCTTGTGGCCTCCGTGGCGCACGAGGTGGGCACGCCGCTTCACTCAATCGCATGGCATGTCCAGGCTCTGGCCGAGGAGCCTGGTGTGACGCCGGAGATGAGGAAGCGGGTGACCATCATCGATGATCAGCTCACGCGGGTCGTTCGAATCATTCAGGATTTATTGTCTTCTACCAGGCCGCGCCAGCCTGAGTCGCACTGGCTTCCTGTGGAGGACGTGGTTGGCCCCTCGGCGGTCCTGATGGAACCGGCCTTCCATGAGAAAGGGATCACGTTGACAGTAGACATTCCAAAGGCCCTTCCGCTGGTGTGGGCGGACAAGGGGAAAATCCATCAAGTCTTGGTGAATGTCTTGGCCAATGCGCTTGCCGCAACCCCCGCCCAGGGAAAAGTCACCGTCATGGCAGGAAGTCGCGAGGCATCGTCAGCTGAACTGGACCGCGGTCGGCTGGTCGCAGAGGGTATGTCGTCGGTAGTGATTTCGATCGAGGTGCAGGACACAGGGTGTGGTATGCCGGAGGAAGACGCACAAAAAGCCTTTGAACCGTTTTTTACAACGAAGGCGGTTGGTAGGGGGACCGGCTTGGGGCTATTCTTGAGCCGCGAATCGGTCGTGGCTCATGGTGGTAGCTTGACGCTGTCGAGTGAGATTGGGCGTGGCACGACTGTGACAATGACCTTGCCAGCGATGCGAAGAGAACCTATTCATAGGAAAGAGGAGGCGTGATGCAACCAGCGACGATTTTGGTGGCCGACGACGATGCGGTTGCACGTGAGCTGTTGGCGGAAGCCCTCAGAAAGGAAGGGTATCACGTCGAGGCGTTCGCGAGTGGAGAAGCGGTCATTGCGCGTGGACGCCAGGGACGGGTCGATTTGGTGCTGACGGACATCCGCATGGGTGCGGTGGATGGGCTCACGGTCTTGCGGGAGTTCAAACGAGTGAGTCCGAACACGGCCGTGGTGGTGCTGACCGCATTCGGCTCTCTGGAGGGCGCGATCGAAGCGATCAAGCAAGGGGCGTACGATTATTTGGCGAAGCCGTTCAAGAAAGAGGACATCAAACTGGTAGTCAAACGGGGGTTGGATCACTGTCGATTGCTCCAAGAGAATGCGCGGTTCCGAGAGGAGTTGAAGAGCAAGGACGCGTGGTCTCCGTTAGTCGGGAGTAGCACGGCCATGTTGGAAGTGTATAAGTTGGTCGCGCGCGTGGCGGAGAGTAAAAGCACGGTCCTGCTCCAGGGGGAAAGCGGAACCGGCAAAGAGCTCATTGCTCGGGCTATTCATACGAACGGCCCCCGCCGGGATAAGCCATTCATCCCAGTCAATTGCGGTGCGTTGCCCGATACCTTGCTGGAGTCGGAAATGTTTGGACATGAAAAAGGGTCCTTCACGGGGGCAATCGGGACCAAGATCGGGCTCTTTGAATCAGCCACTGGAGGGACGCTATTTCTCGACGAGATCGGTGAGCTCGGACAGGCGTTACAAGTGAAGTTGTTACGGGTCATGCAGGATCAGGAGGTCCGCCGAGTCGGGAGCACCACATCCACCAGAGTGGATGTCCGGATCATCGCGGCAACGAATCGAGATCTTGAGCAGCTGGTGAAGGAGGGAAAGTTTCGGGACGACCTTTTCTACCGGTTGAAAGTCGTTCCGATCACGTTGCCGTCATTGGTCGACCGGCGGGAAGACATTCCGATGCTGGTGCATCACTTTTTACAAAAGTGCGCGGCAGGGACGCAGCACGCGGTGCGAGGAGTCCTGCCGGAAACGATGGCGCTCTTGACTCAATATCGATGGCCAGGCAACGTTCGAGAACTTGAAAATGCGATTGAACGCGCCGTATCGTTAAGCCACGGGCCTCTCCTGACGCCTGAAGACTTACCTGAGGTGATTCGCCAGCATGCAACCAATGACGCTGATGCACGACTCTCACAAGTCGATCAGCTTGATGAGGTGTCTCTGACCTTAGAAGAAGTGGAAAAGCGGCATTTGATTCGTGTGCTCAAGGAAACGAAGGGAAATAAGGTGAAAGCGGCAAAGATCCTTGGCATCGATAGGCGAACGCTCTACCGTATGGCAGAGCGTTTCGGCCTGGATCTTGGAGAAGAGACTGAAGGCGCGGAAAAAGAGCCTGTCTAAGGCTTCGATCCGTAAAAGGTCTCGGTCGTGTACGTGGTCTGTACGATCTTCAACTCGTTCTTAATCAAACGGACCTTATTTTCAGCACTTTGAGGACCTTGAGGTTGGGTGGGAACCCATCCATCGAACATCGTTTGCTTGCCTTCCGACGAGACTTGTAGCCGGAGACGAGAGCTCTGGTCAGTTTCCGCCGTCACAGCCGCTTGGGCACGGCTTCTGACCACACCAAACCGTCCTCTCACGAGCCAATCCCAGATACTGGGCTGCTCGTCTCTGTAGCCTGTCTGAAGCTGCGTTCCATCCTTCCAATCCACATTGTAGTTGTCGTCTGCCAACACTTTAGTCACAGCCGCTTTCACTCGGTCTGCCGATGCCGGCAATGTGACTTCAACGACTTCTGATGGTAATGGGGGTTGTGGAGGAACGCTGGAACAACCAAAGGCAAAAACGGTAAGAGCGACGATGGCGAGACTGTCCTTTCGGATCATTTTGTTCTGGCCTCCTTCAGCCGGTATACGAGGTGAGTATCGGTCTGTGTCACTCCTTCGATACGATGTATGCGACTCAAGACCAGTTGGGTCAACGCATCTTGGTCCACTATGTCAGCTATTGCGATGATGTCCGGCTTGCCCCAACAGGGATCAATCGTTTTGATCTCTTTAATTTCCCCCAGCGCGTTAACGACAGCAGCTGTTTGTCCAGGGAGAACATTGATGAGCACGTACGCCCGATCAGACATCCCTTGATCTCCCGGAGCTGGACCATGAATGGTATACGGAATGTCCCCGGAAGTGGGTTGCCTTATAGCAAAGTCATTCTGCCCTGTCAACCCGGGCTTGACTTTCATGGCCTTGGATGATGGTGCGATAGAAGGAATCCTCTTTAAGTTTGATTTCATCATGGTCTCACTTTGGCGCAACCAGCACTTCGATCCGGCAGTGCTCGCTCACGCTTGTTAGGGTGGTTTCCAGCCGTTTCGGACTCCCGATGCGGCCTTCCGGATCGTACATAAAGCAAAATACGGTTGTGCATCGCCCTTGCGCTCGATAATAGGCGGAGTCCGCTGCGACCTGATCGGCAAGTTCCTTCGTGGTCACTCCTGGTCCGGTCTTTTTTGCCACGATTGCGATCTGATCTCGATTGACCAGGAGCGTCGTTCTTGGCGCGCCTCCTGTGTAGGGTGGCGTCCATTCATCGGTCGCGACTTCGTCAAATTCCACCTTCAATAATGCGCACAAGAGGTCCTGTAGGTCATGATCGTCATCGACCTCAAGTGTCGGACGATAGTCTTTCCGAAGTCGGAGCTGGCGGGCTACGGAGTGGAAGCGAAGGCAGACTTTTCTGATGAGATTGAGTGGATCTTGGTCCAGTGTGGACTCGATCACATGAGCGATACTCAAGCCGATTGCCTGTTTGCCTGCCGGAGTATCTTGCGGAGCATGGATCAGACTTAGCGACAACTCTGGGGGCATCGATGGATTATTCGACATAGGGGGTGGGGGAGGAATGTGTGGTTGTGTTGGCGTTGAGGAAACGATCGGAGCGGCTATGGGCGATGGCACGACTTCTATTGGTCTCTCAATCGCTGATGGCGTGGACTGAGCTGCGGGTGCAGGAGGAGGGGAAGGGATGGGGGTGGCGACGGCGACGGAGAGAGGAGGTGGCTGGGGTATGACAGGCATGGGTGTCAGCGACGGTGTTGGAGATGGCGTAGGAGTCGGAGTCACGGTCGATGTTGGAATCGGGGTCGGTGCCGGCACGATGATCAGAGGCTCAGGTATGGGCGGCTGTGATTGAGGTGTGGGGAGCAGAGGAGCAATCGACGGTTCCACATGTGTTGTCATGGCCACAGCGACAGTCATCGGCGAGGGTGTCGGTTCCGTCACAGTGGGCTGGGGTGTAGCTGGGACCAGCACCATACGAGCTGTATTGCTGACGCTTGCCTCGGGTGATGGCTCTGGTTTTGGTGGAGGCTTGAGTCCCTGAAGGTCCAGCTTCCGGTCCTCCAAGGTGTGTATGAGGCCCTTAATGACAGCAAGGCTCTGGGCCACCTCGGCCTTATTCGCCGTACGAAGTTTGAAGTTGAGATAGGTTTGAAACTCCTGGGATCGCTCGCCGAACGCGTGACGCAAGCACTCGCGAAACTGCAGCTCGGCTTTGCTTTGCGCAGCATCACGATACGGAAAGCCTTCTTGACTGAGGTCATTGATCGCTGCCAATACTTCCTGAAGCTTGGCGATTCCGAGTGTGGCCTCTTCGATCGGATCGGTTTTTGATCGAGGCCGCTGATGTTCTACTGCGCGTGCTCGTGCCATGGTTGTGTGAAAAAAGTCTAACTGAGGGGGGAGAACCTGACAAGAAAACAGCACATTTTGACGGGGGATATGCCGTAATGGCCAGGGCTGCGTCCAGGGAAGATCGAATTGAACCACTCTGCATGGACCGGCCGCCAAGAATGGCGGCCGGGTGTGTACTTTCCGTATCAAGTTATTCCGTGATTCGACGTGCTACGCTGCCCCTTTCGATGCCATATGTTCACAAGATCCGGCGCAGCGACGGCACAACTCGGCGCATTGCTTGACCATCTGATCGTCTCCTCCTACCTGTTCGCAGCTCTTCGCGCAGAGCCGACAGATCTCAGAACAGAGGCTGCACGTGCGGTCGTGCAGCAAAGACTCCCGCGCCATGAAATCGGCGGTCGTCGTGCAGAGCTGTGCACAGTCCATCAATAACCGGATATGGTCAGGGGCTGCATGCCGACCTCCAAGTTTTAAACAATGATCGATCATGTGGATGCAGGTTACATGGCAGTCTTGGCAGAGCTGAATACAGCGTCGCATCTCCTCGCTCATGCGGTGGCCGTCCATGGTGGTCGCTTCGCCTGACCTGTGGAGAAGCGAAGAGTCCGGGAGTGCCTGAGGCTCTCGCATCGGACCATGGCCCGCATCGTGTGCGGCAGCCTCTACCCCTCGCGACATCATCAACGACACACCCGTAGTGAGTAGCGATGCACCGGTGGCCACAAATATTCTTCTGCTGATATCTGACATACGTCCCCCTTGTGTGCTCTCTGGTCCAGGTTGATCGCGTGGATCTAGAGAAAAGAAACTGTCAAGCGTTGCTTGCTAGCCTAGAGACAAATGCAAAACGGAGAGGGGGTATCAAATCCTCAGGATTGTTGTGTGGATCGAAAGATGGATGGGTGTATTGGCGTTACGTGGTGGGTTAGTGATTCGAACAAGCGGAACGAACGTATCAGGAAGAAGATGAACGGGCAACGCGCATTCCAGATGGAACGTATTGGCGGCGGAGTGAGATACAAACTGTGATTGCGGGCCTATGTCGAGAAACGCATCGCATGTTCCGCGTACGGGCTCCTCTGTCCCTGAGGAGCAGTCCATCGCACCTGTTTGTGGCAACGGCAGGACACAGGCATAGGCGTTGAAGGTGAGGACGACGAGCAGGACTGCCAAAAAGACAGAAATCCGTGCCATTCCTAGGATGCTACGCCTTGCTTGGGGTGCTGTCAATGCAGGTTTCTAATAGTTTGGCTATGGGGAAGTTCCCGGACACACGCCAGCCGGTCAGCGAAAGGTTCCACAGGATAGGGACGCCGTTGAGCATTCCAGAGGAAATAGGAGGCAGGGTATTGAACCGAGAAGGGACTCGAGAAGCGAATGGAGTAAGGGTATGCGGGGCCATGATCTTCCACTACTTGCCACCAGCTAGCCCGGGCTTGTCCCTGATTCCTGCCACGATGAGTTTTTGAAAGTAGACAGATTCAGCGGTTGTGGGTAATTGGGGCTCTGTAGAAGCTAGTGCGGAAGCTGGTGTTTCGATACCCAAGGTGCGAACTGAGTCTGTGTGTTTGCCGATGGTCAAGGAAAGGAGGAGCCCACCGAGCATTCCCCATGTGAGGACTCCGAATACGATAAGAATACACAAGGCCGGAATTGCAGCGATGGCCCACTTCACCATGAAAATGACCATCGAGAAGAATGGCATACGGATGTCTGTCACTACTACGGCTTGCTTATTCGTGTCATCTACCATCATCGCACCTCCATTGTGTCGCCAAGCTAGGCCGACCATGGGGAGGTGTCAAGGCTCTGGCGAGTAGCAAAGAGGCGTGTGGCTTTGCTCCAGCGTTGAATTTTCGAAGAAGGCTACGCCTATTCGGTTTGCGATATCAGGAAAAGGGGGAGAGGCTTGCGCGTAGTTCAACGGGGCGAGAGTCTAGCGGACCCAGTTGTGCTATGTGATGGAAATGTTGAAACACACTTACGCCGCCTTGCGGCTGTTGGCTAGGGCGAAGAGTTTGTCAGTGACTTCGATGTTTTCTTTGATCTTCTGAGCGAGGGCTGTGCCTTTTTCACTGAGCTGTAGCTTGACGATCTTCCTATTCGCATTGACCTGTGGTTTGCGTATCCATCCATTTCTCTGGAACGTTTGAACGGTCTTGACCGCTGAGAGGTTCTGAATGCAGAGCGCCGAAGCGATTTCAACCACCAGGCACTGAGGATGCCGGTCAAGATAGAGCAACATTCCTGCCTGGATAGGAGAGACGCCAAGAGGTTGCAAACGGTGACCGAAAAAGCCCTGAAGACGGAGAACAGTTTCTAGTGTTGAAGGTCTGCTTGTCTTGCCTTGAAACGGAGCCATAGGGAGAAGTATAGCTCAAGATGGTAGAAGCGAAAGGAATAAACACGAACATCGTAAAGTCTGTAGGCATTTTCTGTCCATATAAAACGCCATCCTTGTTCGTGAAGAATACGCCATGCTCGTTGTCGGTTCAATGAGTTGCGACGGTGGAACTATTTATCACGGGTTCTTATGCGGATCGGCGTAAGCCCCTCTTCTGGTAGCGGTCAGTCGGGTACGACTGCTTTGGGTCGGGATTCGCCTGTCAGGCATCGGGCAAGTACCAGCCAGAAGCGGACGTTCGGCGCCGAGATTGCGCCGCCGCAAAGTGGTTCTCAGCCCTGTCGCATGAACGTTCGCTATAACTGGGCCAATAGAACGGAAGTTGTCATATCCCGCCACACGCCTTCCTCCTATTGAGCAGACCTGGAACCGTGCCTCTCAGATGTCAGCCTCAGCGCTGAATCGCATCGGCGTCGTGCCTGCCACATCAACCTGTGATCCTGCCGCGCTCATGTTCACCTCAGCATACAGGAGTCCTTCCTACGAGGGGCCATGGAACGGACGGTGCGATACACCGCCATATGCTCAATGGTGATCAGGAACGAACGGCGCGGGACATGCTGAACCCACCCAACAGTCATGAAGCATGCCAACGTGCCCACGGGCTGTCAGTCAGTCACTGAGCATGCTCCCGCTACGCAACGTACGTGTTGTCTCCAGGGATCGTCAGCGCAGTACTTTAAAACGGTTAGAATCGCTGTGGCGCAATAGAACCGCTTCCGTTCCATTGCCCCTGGGACGACAGCTTGCCGATACGGTTGCAGAGCAGCTATGCTGACTCACTGGCATGACACGATCCGGCGTCCTATTTTATCCGTTCCATCTGTGCCACGAGCGCACCTTGCAGCGGCTGCTGGAGCGGTATCAGCAGGTGCATTTCCGGGACTATATGGCCATACAAATCAGTCTTTTCTGCGGGACAATGGCCTTTCCCGACCGTATGGGAGATGCCTTCCCCGACCTCCTGGCAAGCAAGCGACTGGTGTAGGGGTACAACGTCAGCGGACCGCTCAAGCCGGACACCTGTATCGCCGTGGATCGTGATCTCACAGATTCAACGTGGCGTGGGCTCTTTCATTGCGCACTGGTGGAGAATCGCCGATTCCAACGCGGCCTGTTCGAGGACACAGACATCACTGGGCGTCACAACGATGGCCCTGCCGAGCAGCCCTTGGTGGTTCGTCTGAAGGATGTTTCGTTCGAGACGACTCCCTTTTCGGTGGCCGGTATCCGTCAACTCAGCCGGCGACGGCTCATCGGCAGAGACGCGGATCTCTTCGACTATGGCCTTGCCCTCCTGAAAACCTCCGCCTCACTGGTGTATACCATACAACTGGCGACGGCTGAACAGCTGGCCGTTGCGACTGACTCACGTGCCCATTTCACCTTACTCACTCGGCTGATAGAACGAATGGGCGTCACGATCGAGAATGGGTTGATCGAACAAGGCCTATCGTAACCCGTACACTCAGGTCTGCGAGAATCTCCGCCCATGCCTGCCCCATCAACGCCCCACACAATTCCGGATGTCACTGAAGACATTGAGACCGGCAGCGGCAGCGGATTGGGGAGAAGCCGGGATAACGGACTATTCGATCAGATGAGGGCAACTGACGCCGTGTACTTCTGCTTTGGGTCGAGGCCGTGTGAAAACTCTTATGCAGTTCGATTTTGCATGATTTCAGGGGTCATCAGACCATTACCAGGCTCGAAATAATCGAATACAGGTCATTCTGAGAGGTCAATTTTCTTTGACGCCAATTCCTTTCCCGTTTTCACACGGCCTTGGTCGAAAGCGGTCGTTTGACGCCTGTGCCGGCGTTGTTCGTCACAGCGTATTACAGAGGGAACCCATGATAAGAACGAAACGAGAAGGACATGGGGATCTCGCAGGGTGGTCCAGTGTAGAAGGGCTGGACTGAATGGTGATATTAATCAGCGGGACGTTGTCAGAAGGCCTGGCAATGATGTGTCGGTCTTGCTCCTCACTGGCGGACCCACCACAATCTGGCAGGGCAGCATTGCGTGTTTACTGTGGTCCGAGGATTTCCTGCTCCGCCTGAAGCCAGTCATCAAGTGGACCTTGACGGATGCGCCGTTCGTAGTTCTCGAAGGCACGTTTGGCGATGCGTTCATAGAGTGTTGCTGACACAGAAGGAGGGGGAGCCTCTAGTGTCGTTCGACGGGCAGGTCTTTGGCGCGTTGTCTTTGGTTTGGTCGGGGTCTTCAGATTGATGGGCTTCTTCGATTTCACGAGTCCCTTCTCATATCATCCATCATGAATCAGATTGATGATGGCAAAGCTAGGCCATACCCGGGGAGATGTCAAGGCCAGACCGTTGCAGCCTGCGATGGATTCACTTCACGCAATGGTTGAAACGGCCTGTCAGGATTGCAGTATGTGATTGGATTCGCCTGATTGCCGAGGACGATGCGGTTGATGGGGTTGAAGGGATTGTTGGTAAGGCCCATTTAGATCGCGCCCTGCCGATCGGCCCGTTCAAGAAGGACGATGACTGGTACTAATCAGAGGAAACCAGATCGTGATAGTCGCTATGCCGCTGAAGCCAACTGGCAGCATAGCCGCAGATGGGAACCACCTTCAGTTGTTCTGTGCGCACAACATCCATGAGTTTCATCATAAACTGCCCGGCCGCACCCTTACCACGCAACTCCGGCGGCGCGAACACGTAGTCGATATACAGAGTGTTCGTATCCTTGCGGACATTGGCGTACACTATCTGGTGGTCGAACGGCATTTCATAGCGCTTTTCGGCCACATTATATGTGACGGGATTGTTGGCAGTCATGGCGTTCCAACTCCTGGTGAGGAATGATTTATAACATTGTTTGACGGGCCAGCCGGCATCATCGGTTGTGGGTCCCCTTCAATTGAGTAGCCCAAAAACTTCTTCCAAATTCCACACACAAGCGGATACGTCAGCTTCCATGGCTGGCGTTACTCGCAAGGGCTGATGAACCTTCGAAAAGTTATAGTACATAACGTCGATCGTCACGGTATGCGCTTGATTCTCCAGCTTCTTGCTGAAGGCATCAGCTAACCGAGTCGTGCGCCGTAGGCTCAGGGGAGGTTTAAGGATGGAACGAGCTAACTTATTGAAAAATTGGTGCCCCCGATACGAATTGAACGTACGACCCACGGTTTAGGAAACCGTTGCTCTATCCAACTGAGCTACGGGGGCATAACAGAACTGTAGCGTACTGACGGAAAGATTGGAAGGGGTGTGACAACCTTTTGGGGAACGATTCCCTAGGAGGCCTCTTTCAGCCGTGTGGGTAATAACCCCGTCCGGTCATTATCTGCGAGAACCTAAGAGCCTATGAGATCCTGTCAAATATGTGTGTCCATAGAATCAGACCTCGGACTGATCGGGTTTGTCGTGGGTTACACTTCCTGATCGCCTCATTCTCCCACCCTCATAGTATGGTGGCATCTGAGATGCCGTGCTTGCGATAGCGCTCTTAGAGGACCCATGCCCGCCTGGGTATCCTTAAAAACTTGTTCCTCTCTGTGCCGTTTCTTCGTCATGGCCCCTTTTCTATGGGGCCAATCTCAACAAAGGTGAATTTCCAAGCCAATGCTCTAGCAGAATGCTGAAAAAGTCCTCCAGTGGTGTTCCCTGCCTCACCCCTTCGCTCGCTACAGCCTTGCTGGCGGCCTTTTTGAGCATTCTGAGATGTCGCAGACCACAGTTTATTCTGTCACCGTGCAACGGTGCGCGAAGCAGAAGCTGAGTTTTTCAGCAGTCTGCTAGGTTGCAGAGGGAAGGTCACATGACCCTTCCCTGTAGATTTTTCAAATAAAATTTCTCAAGCTATTGATTACATGGATATCTTTATTCTTTTTTCAAGGGAAGGTTCATGCTAGTATCCGTGTGCTGCTTTCTTTCCGCTATGGAGTCTCTCCCGGCGCTAAGGAAAAAAGGGAGGTGATGTGGCCATCACCTCCCTTTTTTTTTGCTGCGCTGCGTCTTCCTTATCGTGATTTCAGCCTGCCGATCGTTTCATCCTCTGTTGCCGTATCCTTCATCTCATGAGGTGTCCTGCGTCGGCGTAATTGGTCGCATCTGGACATCTTCGCTGATTTCATCCCGATGGAGGGCCAATTAGTGAGGGGAGCTCTCCTCAATAACGTGGGTGCTCTCGGGTGGTCGAGTCAGTTGGAAGCGTTGCCGGGGAAGTGTTCGACGGATAACTACTTGTGTGATGTGGTGTAGGGCAGAGGAAAATCAAGGACGCGGGCATGGTGAGGAGGCGACGTGGCCGACGCCTCCTCACGGTGCGGCTACTTCTTCTTCTTGGCCGCTGCCTTCTTTACAGGCTTCTTCGCTGCTGCTTTCTTCGTTGCCATGAGTACTCCACCCCCCTTCGATTTCAAAAATTGTGATTGTGTATGTCTGGTATAGCAGAGTTTGAGCAATCAGTAAAATCCTCTCTACCCAAATTTGGTCCGGTCGGTGGAAAGAGGGGGCAACCCTTGCTCTGTGCATCCCTACTTTCTAGAGATTCAGGATGTGAATTCTTATCAGGGTGGCCTCTGTATGCTGCTCGATGGATCTTGAACAAGCTGTATGTGTGTTCTCAGTGACCGCACATGGGGACAAGTAGGGGAGACCTGCTGATGTTCTGACGTGACTCGTGGTCGTTGGAGTGAATCGAGGTGGTCAGCAGCCGTATAAAGTAGCAGTCGACTTTTCCAGCATCAAAGGGAAAAATCTGAAGGGCTCGGTGCAACCGCAATGGGAGCACTGACCTACTCCCTCCAATTCATACTTGTCAGGCGAGGGCCATGGGTTCGAGTCCCAGTCGGCTCACCCGTTCGGACTAGAGATAGAAATTTGAAAACGACCTTCATTCTCGTCAACTCTTCATCAGCCGACAGCAAGATTAGTGACGATTCACGACAATGCTGTTGCGATTGTGATTCGCAAGACCATCGCATGTCTGTTTTGAGTTGGAGCGACGAACTTCGATGTGTTATCAGTGTACAACTACCCGTGTAGCGGACGCGGACTACGTCCTGCAATAATCGCCACATCGTGGACTGACATCCCAAGAACTCATACGACGTATCATGGAGACAAAGTAATGCCCAAAGCCCGCAGCGCTGGCCAGTGTGATCGATGCGAAGCCCAAGATCGAGTCAGGATGACCTTTATGACGTGTAGCCGGTGCCGCCGGTATTTCTGCAGCTCGCATGGCACCGTGGAATTGGACCAATGTGAAGTGTGCCTTGAAGGTGGCGAAGAGATGGACTAGCCAATGCTCCCTCCATCGGATCGAACCGATGAACAGGTACTAAGAGGCTTTTCTGGCGATGTCTCCCTGTCCGGCATCCCACTGTGTCCGCAGGTATCTGGTCGCCACTGGCTGTAACCGACCGGCTAGTCATTACGAGACGCACTGCTCGCGCCAGTAAGACTGGCACTCCTGCTGCGTGAATTTCTCCAGCATGCCGGTTTCGGCCTCTGTCTCGCATTTTCTCCTTGAACTGTGCGGTGCCTCTTCTCCTGGCATGAGAGAGTCACCTTCATTTCGCACAAGGAGGAAATGTTCCCTGCGAAAGCGCTGTTTGATAAGGACGTATGTGCGAGTATCTGAGAGGCTTAGGAAACCGCTGGTTTATCTAACTGCGCTTACGGGGGCGTACCACAATTGTAACGCACTGGTGGGCAGATCGGAAGCGGAGGGACGACCCTTTTGGGAGCGATTTCCTACCCGCAGCATCCGCCGGCGAAGACTTGTCGTTGGCGGTGGGCATTCCAGCAAGCTGGGCAGCGTTGAACTGTGGAGCGCGTAAAGCCGTCGATCGATTTCATCAGCCGTTCGACGACTATGCCGCAATCAGAACAGGGACCTGTCCGCACTGATGGTGCGCTAGACTCTTGGACTGTCATGGCTCGCCAGCTTTGTATTCGAACGTATATGTCGATTGCAGACTGCTGACATGAACTGGCTTCCCTGTTTGGAGGGCAGTAAGCTTCGAAAACGCTCCACAAGCGAGCCTGCAGTGCTTCGGTGCAAGCCCCGCTGGATGCTCTGCAACCGGTTATCCAGTGCTGCCACCGTTCTTTCCAAATCCATCAACTGATCTTTTGTGAGAGCGTGTGACTCTGTCGCGAGCATCGTTTCCTCCCTTCAATTGGCTAGACGGTACAATGTCGGATGACACCAATGACAATTCCTTCGATCTGAAATTCATCCGATGGCCTGACCATGATCGGCTGCATCATCTCGTTGGCCGGGCGAAGTTCAATGTGGGCATCCTTCTTGATATACGTCTTGATCGTAGCCTCGCCATTGACCAAGGCGACGACGGTCTGTCCGTTTTTGGCCGTGCCTTGTTTGTGTACCACCACAAGGTCGCCGGGTAAAATGCCGTCGTCTTTCATCGATTCTCCCTTGACCTTTAAGGCGAACGTCTCTCCACTCCACAACATACTCGGAGGGATGTCCACGAGTTCCGATTGCGGCACTGGCTCGATTGGGGAGCCGGCTGCAACCAAACCGGCCATTGGAACGGTTGTCTTACGTCGTAACTGATTCAGTACGACTGAGACGACACCGGGAATCCGTCGCATGCCGGCCTCATAACGCGCTACAGACACCCGAGTCGTGTGTAGGGCCTCGGCTAGTTGTTGCTGCGTAAGGCCTAGTTCTTCTCGAATATGTTTGAGATCTTGTGATTTCATGATGTAGCCATTGGTAACATTCCTATACTCGCCTGTCAAGTGGATACTCAGGATATGTGTGAAACTCCTGTGTATAACTTTTTTACTGGAAAAGGATTGATCAGCTGGGAGAGGACAAACACGGTTGGAGCATTGAATCAGCGAGTTCCTTCATATTTTTTCTTGCAAATGGATCAAAGTCTACAAGATATAGGGCCATAGCTATCGCCAGCATACAATGCTTAAAAAATAGGCAAAGATGTTTTGCAAGGCGTATTTCTCAGGTTCACACATCGCGAGGAGAGTCGCGCACAGGTTTATCCACAGAAACTGGGGAGACCTGATCAGCTTGAAGTGGAAGATGGTTTATCGGCGTGGAATGAGATGCACCGAGCCCGTTTCGAAGGCAAGTCTGCACGTCACTGTCAATGAACAGCGCCATTCACTCAATGCAGATGATCATTATGACGAGAGCTGCGAATGTCCTAACAGAGGGACCCAGAGGTTTCTTGTCCGTGTCCAAGTCACTATTCCACCAACTCTTCGTTCATTGCCACCGCTTTGACATGGGCGAATACCCGTTGCCCTGGCTTCAGTCCCAAGGTCGCGAGCGATTTTCTGGTGATGTTCGCGATGAGTGGTGATCCAATGTCCAACAAGACGTCCACCGACGTCTGATTCAACTCTCGGACTTCAACGATCGTTGCTTCGAGAATATTCAACACACTGGTTGGGGAATCGGTTCGACCGACGACGAGGCTGACATCACTAGAGAGGATATGGACGCGCACAGCCTGCCCGATGGTAGCGGATTGTAGAGGAACAAACAGAGATTGTCCTATGAATGCCAACTGAGTGAGGCCGTACTCCGGGTCATGACCGGACACGCGGGCATCCAGAACCGCCCCCACGCGGTGTGTTCCGAAGCTCCCCCGAAAGTTCAGAGAGGTGAGTACCTCATTGAGCGCGCCGGTGCCTATGAGGTCGCCATCCTTTAACAGGACGACCCGGTCCGCAAGTTGGAGGATTTCACTGATCGCATGGCTGACATAGATCACCGGGATGGCCAACTCCTCATGAAGGTGACGGATGAACGGAAGGAGTTCTTGCTTGCGCTGAAGATCGAGGGAGGCGAGTGGTTCATCCAGCAATAGCAATTTTGGACTGGTCAGCAGCGCACGACCGATCGCGACCCGCTGTTGCTCACCGCCGGATAGTTTGTGAATGCGGCGTTCAAGAAGATGGCTGATTCCCAAAATATCAATGACCTGCTCGATTGCGATGCGACGTGCTGCAACCGGGATTCGCTTGTAGCCGTACAGAAGATTCGCGCGTACGTCGTAATGAGGAAACAAGCGTGGCTCTTGGAAGACATACCCGATCGGACGTTTGTAGAGCGGCAGGTAGCGCCCGAGGCATTCGTCCTGCCACACCTCTTCGCCGAACTGCATGAAGCCATGGGGTGCCCGTTCGAGTCCGGCGAGGCATCTCAAGAGGGTGGTCTTTCCCGACCCCGACGGTCCGAAGATGGCGGTGATACCCGACATGGGAACATCCAATTCGACATCCAGGTGAAAGGCCGGAAATCGCAGATCTAATCGTACGAGTAAACGACTCATGACACATGAATAGGAAATCGGCGATTTGTGATATACACGGCCAACAACACAAGAAACGAAAACGCCAACATGAAGGCAGAAATGGCATGGGCTTGGGCGTATTCCATAACTTCCACATGCTCGAAGATCGTCGTGGAGAGGACGCGCGTCTGCCCCGGGATCGATCCTCCAACCATGAGGACGACCCCGAACTCTCCCATCGTATGGGCAAAGCCGAGCACGATGGCGCTGATATATCCCCGTAGAGCGATCGGAGAGACCACCGTCAGAAAAGCATCCAACTTCGAAGCGCGAAGCGACCAGGCCGCTTCCAACGGAGCCTTGCCCACCGCTTCAAAGGCACTTTGCAATGGCTGTATCACAAACGGCATCGAATAAAAGACCGAGGCGATCACCAACCCGGTGAATGTGAACGCGAGTGAAAAATTGGCAAAACGGCCTAATGGTCCATGAGGACCCAGCGCGACGAGAATGTAGAATCCCAGGACGGTAGGAGGCAGGACAATGGGGAGCGCGACTGCGGCTTCGATGATCGGTCTCAATCGGGATCGGGTGTGGGCCAGCCACCACGCCAACGGCGTGCCCACGATCAGCAGGACGATCACGGTCGTCGTGGCTAGCCGCATGCTGACCCACAGTGCGCTCAGATCCAGGTCCGTCAAGGCTCCCATGTGCGCGTTCTCCGGGTTATCCCGCTACTTCAGTTCATACCCATAGCGTTCAATGATTCTCTTGGCTTGCGGACCACCAATGAACTCTATGAGAGCTTTTGCTGCGGGATTGTCCTTACCTTTCGTCAATAAAATCATATCCTGTTTGATCGGTTCGTGTAGATTGGTGGGAACATCCCAGCGACTGCCTTTTCCCTTAATCTTCGGGTTCAGCACCTGTGACAACGCGACAAACCCCAACTGCGCATTGCCGGATTCGATGAACCCCATCGTCTGACCGAGACTCTCCCCCATGACAATGTGAGGCTGTACGCTGTCCCAGAGTTCTAGCCTTTGCAGAGCTTGCATTGCCGCCACGCCGTATGGTGCGGTTTTGGGATTGGCCATGGCCAGCAGCTTGTATTGTTTCGACCGTAGCGGCTCCTCACCTTTGATCAGGCTCTCGTTCGGACTCCACAGCACCAGACGGCCGATGGCATAGGTGAAGCGGGAATCCTTGACGCCCAATCCCTCATCTTCCAAGAGCTTGGGGCGTTCCATATCGGCAGAGAAAAACACGTCAAAGGGTGCGCCGTTCTTGATTTGTGAATAGAAATTGCCGGACGACCCTCCCACCACCTGAAGCTGATGGCCAGTTGCGTGTTCAAACTCAATCGCGATTTCGCGGAACGGTGGCACAAAGTTGGCCGCGACGGCTACTAACGCTTGCTCGGCGAAAGCCGGTGTCACCGCCATACTCAAGGAAAGGCACAAGCACCATGTGAGTAGTCTCTGTTTCATGCTCATCCTTTCTAGATCCGGACTCGAATCGCCGCGTAAAAATAATCACTATCCTTGTTTCCACCACTGGGCATTTGAGCAAGGATGGCGGGGTTATTAAAGTACGAGCCTTTAAACCAATGGACATACCCGAAGTCAAAATCGAGGTTGGAGGTGACCGCCCATTGGGCGCGAAGCTCCACATCGTGTCCTAAGGAGGTGCCGGCATTTCCGGTCGTATCCTGTAAGCCGGTATTGCCGAAGAAGTCTTTGCTCTGCGCAAGATAGGAGACGCGATGCTTCACTTGCAGGATCAGGTTGGGGGCGGGTGTGACGATCAATCGCCACCCCGGTGACTGGAGATTCGTTCTGGAAAATGGCCCCCAGATGCCGGTCGGCCCAAACTCAAATCGGCGAGCGCCGAATAAGGTGTCGAATCCTTCATTCTGGCTGTCGCCCGGTTTGTGATCACCGCTGGCATAGTCGTAATGGATAACCAATCGTGGTGTCCAGGGAAGATTGAACGTATAGCCGAGATCGAGGTGCTGAAAATGGGCGAAGTGATCGGTGATGCCACGATGGCCAGTTTGCCAGGAAGTCTCAATCTCATAGTCCGGCTCTCCCGGTTTGGGGTCCTTATACAGGCGTCCTCCCGCAGTCGAGTAGGTACGATGAGTGGTCCCGTTCGGCACTCGCTGATCATTCAGGTTGAAATAATAGGCGTCAACCTGGAACCAGGGGAAATGCCGGCTCTCCAGATAGGTTCCCCAAAACAAGAGGTTGTGATATTGCTGATCCAGCCTCACGTCGTCCCGCACGACCGGTTGTGTTGCAAATGCCCGGATCCTCCACGTCTTGTCCTGCGCAATTTGCCAATGGAATCCGTCGAAGGAATTGGTGGTGTTACGGAAGTCATTCCGCGCAATCAGGCGACGTCGGCCGAAATCCATAGTCATGCGGCCGAAGTGAATATCGGTGCGAAGCCCGGTGCCGAAGACGTTGTTCACGGTTAAAGACCCGACTAATTGTAAGACATCGAATTCATTGACCGTGGTGGTATCACGAAAATCTCCAGGGTCTTTATCCATAAAGGAACGCGAATCTTGCCCCTCGAACAAAAGTCGCAACGGGCCGTCGCCGCCTAGGCCGATCCGAACGCGCGACCGCATGGCCACTTGCGCGTCCGTTCGGCCATTCCCGATGACTTGATTGGTCCGCCAGGGGTGGTCCGTCGACTCAAAACGGGTCCGATTTTCGAACCCGAGATCCAGCCAGTCCGGCAGACGGAGCAGGGACTTTTCATAATGAAGCCAATCGATTTCTTTTCGTTGATTGAGCACGGCATCTGCTGGTTCGATCCAATTTTTCCCGGTGCGATCCGTGCTTTTGAAATAGTCTTCGTCGGTGATCAGATGCTTGTCGTGAATGAGTTTCAGCACGGGGTCTTCCGTCTCTTTGAATTGCCATTTCCCATCTTTCTCAACGAGTTCGCCATATTCGACGGCTTTCGCCGCATCCATTCCCATCAGAATGAGCGGCATACTGAGGAAGACCAGCCATAACAATCTCTTCTGCATACACTTCCCTCTTGTTCCGGTTGTTATGTATGAATGTGTGTTTCAAACCTGGTGAGACGTGATCATGCGACACGCAATGCATGGATCTTTCCGGTTTCGCTGGTGTCGTATCCGCCAAGCGCTTCAATCTCGTTCCTGAATGGACGGCTGACCAGTGTTTCAAACAGATGTGTCAATGTTGGATGGGACTTGAGATACGCTTTCGGCACGACCAGGTCGTAGCGCGCTGCTTGCAGTGGCACAAAATCTAACTCGAAATATTGCGCAGCGGATCGAATCCCGATTCCGACATCTACTTGGCGTTCCGCTATCGCCCGAGCTACTTCGAAATGCGTCGATACAGTACGGTCATAGCCTTGGACTTGCGTCGGCTCTACTCCGGATGCTCGCAACCGTTGATCAAGTAGCAGTCTTGCTCCAGAGCCTTCTTCTCGATTGATCAGTATCACCATTGGTTCCGCAAGATCCGTGGCCGTGCGAATAGATTTTGGATTGCCCGGGCGAACGAGGAATCCTTCCTCCCATGTGGCGAACGTCACCACCTCATAGCCGGATCCCTTTAGTGAGCGTCTGAGAAACGGCACATTCGATTCTCCGCTGACGGGGTCGAGGAGATGTAGTCCCGCCACATGCACATCACCACGCTGTAAGGCGTGGAGTGCTGCCGTGCTTCCCATGGTCCAGCCCACGACGGTCGTCTGGTCTTTTTGTCGCCGTAAATGTTCACCGGCTAAAAAAATCGCCGGATCACATCCGGCCACGGAGATTTCCTGTTGGATCGCTTCTCGATTACGGGAGAGCTTCACACGGATGGTGTCGCCGGACCGCTTGCTGGACGTCTCGTCGACATAACCATCGGCAGGAACGGCAAAGGAGAATTGCTCGCCTAAGTCGGTGACGGGCCGCACGACCGTTCGCTTTCCAACGGTTGAAACCTTGACTCGAATCGGTTGGGTTCTCTCTGTTTGGGGGAGATGACCGATCAGAGTGCCTTCAATAAACTCTTCCGATGGGACAAGGCTGAATAGGTCTTCAACGCGACAATCTAGTACCGAAGCCAACCGGAGGGCAACGGCAGTTGTCGGCAAGTACAGATTCGATTCGATGGCCGACACGGCCTGCCGGGTGACGCCCGCTCGGGTTGCGAGTTCGCTTTGAGAAAAGCCTTTCTCCATTCGGCAGGATTTAAGACGATTGGAGAACTGCGCAGTATATTCAGGTTGACTGCTCCGAGTCCGCATGTCTGATGAATAGCAATAATACTTGTCATGTGTCAATAGTAATGTACTTATTCTTATGCGTTTGGATTGAAAATAAATTATCCGTAAAAGTAGTATGTTATTTGAATTATATATTAGAAATCTTAAAGTTTATATTGTTGACAAATAAACATTAGTTTAGATATAGAATAGTTATTCAATCACGATCGGAATGATAAAGATTAATCAGATTGCTCAAATAGGAAAGAGTTAAAGGTTATGTCCAGAGAAACTCAAGAGGCACCGTTCCCATACTCAGATCAGACAGTCGAGCAGGCGATCCTGCTCGCATTGAAAGGGATTCGGTTTGGGTCTGTCGAAATTATCGTCCACGACTCCAAAGTGGTGCAGATCGAACGGAAAGAGAAGACGCGGTTTAATCATCCTTAATCATGATGATCCAACATGACTAATCGACACTGTTTATAGAAAGAGAGGTCGCGCGGCAGATCGGCCATCCACACAACTGGAAGCCGACGCTGGAGCATTGAATACTCTAATCGGTGGATTGACCGGACAACCGGAGATGCCCCTCATGAAAAGGAGATTCTTAGATGAGGATGTCATGGTTGTTCGGGAGAGTGGCGATATTGGCGGGCATTTCTCTCGGATTCATAGGGTTGGCTACGGCACAAGAGGTGGGATCACCCGAGAAGTCGCTCGAACAGCGCTTTGAGGAGTTGGATCAGGAGGTACGTATTCTGAAGAGGAAGCGGGAACTGGACCAAGAAGTTGCAGAAGCCGCAAAAAAAGCAGTCCCGATTGCGAAGGTCGGCAGTTCCGGACTTTCAGTCGAGTCTGCCGATAGTGCGAACAGTATCAAGTTCCACGGTATTGTCCAAGTTGATCACCGGCTGTTTTTTGAAGGCGCCAACGATATCCGCAATCGTACGGATCAACGTGCCGGAAATCTCAACGAAGAGGGGTTCCATGACGCCAATAACTCATGGAGTCTACGCCGCGCCAGGCCGACGATCGAAGGGACATTGCTAGGGAAATATGACTTTCGCTTCATGACGGATTTCGCCGGCGGCACGGTGTCCATCTTCGATGCGTACCTGGATGCCCGACTTGATCCAGCCTTTAAAATTCGCGTCGGCAAATTCAAAAGCTTTGTTTCGTTGGAGCGTTTGCAGAGCGCGAGTGACATCAAGCTGATGGAAAGGAGCTATGTCTCGAATGCCATTCTGCCAAATCGGGATTTGGGCATCGCCGTGCATGGCGATATTCTTGACAACACAGTCAATTACGCATTCGGTCTGATGAATGGGGTGACGGATGGTGGGAACATCAGTACAGGTCCGCAGTTCAGTGGGCGCAAGGAATTTACCGGCAGGGTATTCCTCACACCATTCCGGAATCGTGAGTCTGTATTGCGAGGGCTCGGTCTAGGTATAGCGGCAACCTACACAAGCGTACGTGGTGAACGGAACCTCAATTTTACCGATACGACTTCAGCTGACGCGACAAGAAACGGCTTGCCTAACTATCTCACGGATGGCCAGAACGTCTTCTTTCGGTATAGCGGAGCGACCGTTGCTGACGGAGACCGCATACGCATTTCTCCACAAGCCTACTACTATATTGGACCGTTTGGCCTTCTGAGCGAATACGCGATCGTCAGGCAAGATGTCAGTCTCTCGACCGGTGGTCCTCCTCCCGGAGGTGGACCTGGTTCCAACACCGTGGTCACGCCTAATACTGGTAAAACGCTGCATCATCAAGCCTGGCACGTGACGGTGTCTTATATCCTCACCGGAGAAGACGCCTCGTTCCAAGGAGTGAAACCTAGGCACAGTTTTGATTTTGGCAATGGTTGGGGAGCTTGGGAGTTCGTGGGGCGATACAGCGAAATGCATCTCGATGACGACACGTTTAAAGACCCTACGGGTGCGTCATTTGTCGGAGGGTATGCCAATTTGTCGGAAAGCCCAAAATCCGCCCGTTCCTGGACGGTCGGTCTGAACTGGTATCTGAATCAAAATGTCAGAGCCGCAGTCAACTACTCGGAAACGAAATTTGACGGTGGCGCCGGTATCGGGACCGCTCCGATCAATGAAGCCGGAACCAATGTGCAAGACCGCCCTGATGAACGGGTTTTCCTCAGTCGGATACAGCTTGCGTTTTGAGGGAGACCGTAGTCTACGAATTAGAAGCCAAAATGGAGAAGTCCTGAGTGTTCTAACTCGAGAACTTTCGATTGTGAGGAGAATCATGAAACGATCGTATCTTGTTATTCTTGGAGTGTTTGCAATCTTCGCCACCGCGCAACTTGCTGTTGCCGGTGAAACAATTCGCATTGGCCATTTCCCAAACGTGACGCACGTGCAAGGTCTGGTCGCTCATCATCTCACACGTACAGGACATGGATGGTTCGAGGAGCGGCTGGGAAAAGATGTGAAGATTGAATGGTATGTCTATAATGCCGGTCCGAGTGCGATCGAGGCCATCTTAGCCGGTTCGATTGACCTGACGTATGTGGGGCCGAATCCAGCATTGAATGCGTACACGAAATCGAATGGAGAGGAGATTCGAATCATGGCTGGCGCTGCTGCGGGAGGCGCTGCATTAGTGGTGCAGCCGGATGCTGGCCTCAAACAACCTACAGATTTCCGTGGGAAAACCATCGCGACTCCGCAACTCGGCAACACCCAAGATATTGCCTGCCGAGCCTGGTTAGCCAATGGTGGATTGAAGATCACACAGACTGGTGGAGACGCCTTCATCGTCCCGACGCCGAACCCCGATCAAATCTCACTGTTTCAACAAAAAAAGCTCGATGCGGTCTGGACAGTCGAGCCCTGGGTGTCTCGCCTTGAACGTGAAGCCGGAGGCCAGGTGTTGCTCGAACAGTCGCAGGAAAGCGTCACGGTTCTCGTTTCAGGGGTGAAGTTCGTGAAAGCCAAGTCAGAATTGGTGCGAAAGTTTGTTCAGGCCCACCGGGAGCTCACTGAGTGGATACTTGCACATCCCGAGGAGGCTAAAAAGATGGTTCTGGAAGAGCTGTCGGTGGAAACACAGGCCAAGGTCTCGTCGGAGTTGATGGCCCAGGCGTGGAAACGTATCGCGCTGCGTTCCGACGTTTCTCTTGATGAGTTTCAACAGTTAGTGAGCAACGCGCAACGTGCGGGGTTCATGCGCACGACACCGGACTTGGCCAGGCTCATCGAAAGGCTTCCCTGACATGCCCAGCGTGGTTTCTTCTACGGATGCTGTTTCAACGAAACTCGTACTTGAACATGTCTCGAAGTGGTTTCGGACCAGTTCACTGCATGTTCAGGCGCTTGACGATGTGACCCTTCGCATTGCCGAAGGCGAGTTCGTGTGTTTGGTCGGCCCGAGCGGGTGCGGAAAATCTACACTCCTGAATATGATTGCCGGTCTTGAGCGACCCGATCACGGTGTGGTTCAGGCAAACGGACAGGCCATTACAGGACCGGGGCCACATCGTCTCATGATGTTCCAAGAAGCAGCTCTGTTTCCATGGTTGACGGTCTTGGGGAATGTTTTGTTCGGTCTGAAGCTGACTTCTGGCTTGAGTTCAGCAGCACGGCGCGAGAGGGCTGAGTATTTTTTGGAGCTCGTCGGCCTGAAGCGGTTCATGCATTCCAATGTTCATGAACTGTCCGGCGGCATGAAGCAGCGAGTTGCGCTGGCTCGATCGCTGGCACCGAACCCCAGTGTCCTCTTGATGGATGAGCCCTTTGCCGCACTGGATGCCTTAACCCGCGAACAGCTCTACGGTGACATCCAACGTATTTGGAGTCAGCATCGTAAGACCATTGTCTTCGTAACGCATAACGTGCGAGAAGCCGTGTGTCTCGGCGATCGAGTCATTCTGTTTTCACCGAATCCTGGACGAATCAGAGAAGAATTTTCCATTCCACTCCCTCGAGCCCGCGACATCAATAGCGTGGATCTAGCCCGCTATTCGATGGAGATCACTCGCGTCCTCAAGGGGTATGTGCAGACAGAGGTGACGGGATGATCGCACGATGGCTGGCTGCCTTGCTGTTTTTTGTGGCGCTCGTTGTGGCATGGCATTTGATAGTGGCCGCGAAGATTTGGTCGCCACTCCTGCTCCCATCTCCATGGAGTGTGTTCGAATACCTAGGATCTGCCGTTGAAGATGGAACCCTCTGGGAGGCCGCCCTTGTGACCGTTCGGCGGCTCCTGATCGGCTATGGACTGGGAATTGTTGTGGGGCTTCCGCTTGGTCTTCTCACCGCGTCTTCGCGATGGTGTCAGGACACGATCGGGGTCCTGGCCTTGGGGCTCCAAACACTTCCCAGCGTGTGCTGGGTCCCGCTCGCGCTACTCTGGTTCGGTCAAACGGAAGCAGCCATGCTCTTTGTGGTGGTGATGGGAACGTTGTGGTCCCTGATCATCGCCACGGATACCGGTGTGCGGACGATTCCTCCGATCTATACCCGCGCGGCCCGCAGTATGGGATCATCCGGGTTCCATACTTGGACCCATGTGGTCCTGCCGGCGGCTCTTCCCTTTCTTTTAAGCGGGATGAAACAAGGATGGGCCTTTGCCTGGCGATCGCTGATGGCAGCGGAAATCTATGTGACGATTCTCACCGGTTTCGGTCTCGGGCATCTGTTGCATTATGGACGAGAGCTGAATGCGATGGATCAGGTGATCGGCGTGATGCTGGTCATCGTCGTGATTGGACTGGCGGTCGACAAGACGCTGTTCGCTCCAGTGGAACGGTTTCTCCATCGTCGATGGGGGACAGCGCGCCGCTAGGCAAAGCCGATGATATTTTCAGTTGGAAAGGCCGTTGTTCGAGGTAAGCTCAGTTTTGCAGGTAAGCAGCAGGAAGGTCTATGGCCTTGTGGAACTGATTGTGTAGAGCATTTTCCGAGGGCATCGGTGCCATTACTCACTGTGGTGCGGGGCGGCTGATGCTGTGGTGGGCATGGCGGCCGAAATACATCCCTCTATAAACTCAACCTTGCATTGCCATGAGATAGTTGCCGCGTTGACGCGCGTGATGACATCCGCTGCGTTCGTGGTGCCGGTGGTAATGTCAACGAGGACATGGTTTGGGACACGTTTAAAGTAGATGCCGGTGACACCGGGAATTGCCTGCAAGACAGTCGTCATCTCAGTTTCCTTGCTGTCGCAGCCTGGTCCGCTGAGCGTCAGGGGAAGTCGTTCTTTGATGGGTGGGGTTGCCGCAGCTGGCAGGGACATGGAAAGGCCTGCCATAAGGAGTGCAACCGGGACGGCTCGTTGGCACCAGAAAGTTTGCATGAGATGCGCTCCCAGATGGACAATAGATTCTCTACTTATACGATACATGACGCGAGATAATATTGTCGAGTTGCTATCTGGCCTGTACCAAAAAGGCTTTCGAGCGGGCGTTCCCTCCGCTGGCCACGACGTCGATGAAGGACATGCCGGGCTGGATCTCCGGAACCGTCGCTTCGACGGTCGTGTCGTTCACAAACGTGTAGTCAATCTTGGTGGATCCGGCTGCACTGAATGCCACGCCGCGGAAGCAATCTCTGGTTCCAAAGTGCTCACCCTTAATCGTGATTATTTGTCCCGGCTTGGCTTCGTCCGGTTCCACACGTACGATCTTTGGTTTTCTACTGCTATCGCAGACGGGGTCCTTCGCGACTTTCTGTTCGTCGTGTCCCTTGATCGATTCTGTGTCGTGCAGCGTGTAGCCCGCTCCGTCGACGATCACTCCCTCTTCGGCAAGGGAGGGTAGGGGGAGGTAGGCGAGCCCACACAACGAGACCATCAGGAAGGGTATCAGGAAGTGGGGAGCCATCGTGACCTCCTTCGATGAAGAATTATTTCTTCGGCATCGGAACATACATGTCTCCGATAATCGTTTGTCCGAGAGGGGTGAGCGCAAATGTTGAAAAGGCCTCCACCAAGGCATTCGGTTCTTTTTTGGAAAGCAGCAGCAGCGGGCGACGAAGGCTGTAGCGGCCGTCTTTCACGGTTGGCACTTCCGGTTCAACCTTATCCATCGGCAGTAAGCGGACGGCGACGCCGTCTGAGACGGCCGAGAGGCCGGTACTCAACGAAATATAGGCAACTGCAGAGAGGGGTGGCAGGGTGCCAACGACGGTCTTCACGACAACCTCATCTCCGTCGAGGACTTTGGCGGACTCAGCGATTTTACCCGTAATTCCGAGTTGGGTTTCGAAGGTGTCCCGAACGTTCTGGTTGCGTGGCCTGTCGATCAGCAGAATCTTCGTCTCCGGTCCACCCAGTTCCGACCACTCCGTAATTTTTCCCGAAAAAATGTTGGCCACTTGCTGCTTCGTCACCTCTTTGGTGAAGTTCGATAAATGGACTAAAATGCCGATTCCATCCCACCCTATCTGAGTCGCCGCGAAAGCGGGATCTTCGGCCCCTGTGACGGCAATCTGGGCCTGGCCTGTTGTGACTAATTGCAACGGTTTCGAAGTTTCGTCCCACAGGATGTCGACATAGGCACGGGGATTGGCTTTTTCAAAGGCTCGAGCCAAGGCCTCGATGGTCCTTTGCTCCGGTCCGTTTCCGGCAATCACCAGGCTTCCAGCTGTTTGAGCGAAGATCTCGGCATGGGATACACAGAAGATCAGTCCGACGAGCAGCCCGGTTACGAACCGTCCCACGGTCATCGAGTCGCCTGTTCCCACAGGAGGTGACGACTGACTAGGCACTGGGAGTGGCGACTCAAGAAGTTGATCCTTCTGTCGGTGTGGGATCTGATTCTGAGGTGACGTTCGGCGGTGGCATAGTGCGCATGGCATTCAGCGGCGGCAACTTGGCGAAGCGCTGCATCCGTTCCTCGTTCATCGCCTTAGCTTTCAGCTCAGTAAAGCCTGGCTTGCGATCGCCGACGACATTAGACGTAAATGACGACATGAGTCGGGTTGCCTGGCGAGCCTGACAAAATGGGCATTCCGTGTCTTCGACCCTGGCATACACGGACTGAGTGGCTTCGAATTGTTTCTCGCACTGTCCACAACGGTACTCGTAGAGGGGCACGGAATTAGATCCTTTCTGTGTCTCTATTGTAGTGATCTCATATGGAACTCGGTCTTGGACTTGACAAGGTGACCTCTTCCAAGCGATCTTGACCGGCTCACAACGAGACGTTTATTCTAGCAACATAGGCAACCAAACTGCCAGCTTCATAAGGAGGGCTTCAATGTCAGTGTTGATTCGACGGTATAAAGGCAATAACGGGGTAATGCAAGAAGAGCGAATCGATGACGAGGATCGAATCGAGCGCTACATGAAGCTCTTCGAAAAAGACGATGTCAAGAAGTTGCAGACCGGTGTGAAGTGCTTCATCGAGAAGGATGAGTGGCAACTCCTCGCATGAACTGGTCATGGGTTAGGAGTAAGGCGTGATCCAGTTGTGGAAGTTCCGTACCACTCACCCTGTACCCCTCACCGGTTAACATGATCTACTGGGTTCACATTGCCCGCTCGATCGATCGTGTGACGCTCCATCGAGACCGGTGCTCGGAAGTACCGTCCGTCTCAACGTCCAGCGATTTCTGGGAAGGGGGATGGTTCGACTATCCCGATAAAGAGCGGGCACTCCGTGCCATGGAACAGGCTGGAGTCAACCGAGACCGGCTGTGTCCTCTGTGCAGACCGTAAAGATGTGCAATGGTGAACGGTTACTATGAATGCTGACCTGTTGGGTCCGTTCAACATTCATACGTGATCATTCAACATTGACTATGCCGCGACTTGCCCTTCTCCTGACCACCCTCATTTGGGGCGCCACCTTTCCCGCTACCAAGGCCGCGCTTGAACAGATCTCGCCACTTTCCTTCCTGTTGCTCAGATTCTTCCTGGGCACTCTACTGATCCTGTTATGGTTTGCAGTGAGTCGCCATCGACTGCATCACGATCGTGCTCTGCTGATGGCGAGTGCGCTCACCACGGTCTTCCTCTTTCTTGGCTACGTATTGCAAACGGTAGGACTTCAGCACACGACGGCGTCCAGTTCGGCCTTTCTGACGGCACTCTACGTAATTTTTGTCCCCTTGATCCTGATGCGGATCGACCGACGGGTGGTGTTCGCCACGGCAATTGCGTTGGTTGGACTCTGGTTGTTGGTGAAGCCGAGCACCTCTATGAACCTGGGTGATCTCATGACGATCGGGTGCGCCGCTGCCTTTGCGGGGCACATCATTTGTCTCGAACGGTTCACACGTCAATTCGACGCGCCATCATTGCTGGTGTGGCAGATGGTGGCGATGACGGTGCTGTTTCTCCCGGCTCCCTGGTGGGAGGAGGCCAGCGCAAGCGCTTTTTCACCAACGGCTGTCTTGCTGATTGGTCTTGGAGTGACCGGCGTACTTGCGACACTGGCTTTTGCTGTTCAGATGTGGGCACAGCAGCAGGTGCCGGCGCAGCAGGTGGCGCTATTGTTTGCGTCAGAACCGGCCTATGCGGCCTGGTTATCCTGGTACTTTCTGGGCGAGACGTTGGATACTCACGGGTGGATTGGGAGCGCGCTGATTGTGTTGGCGGTGGTGATCGGCGCGTTCGGTGGTTGATCGTGTGTATAAGGAGGAGTTGTATGGCGCAAAAATTTGGGAATGGACGGTGGGTTCGTGAAGGATTTTTAGATAACCGCGTTGAAGGGACGGTTGTGGGTCAGGTTGTCTTTGCCGTGATTGGGCCGGTGGATTTTTATTTGCGCGGCAATTTTAAGCCGGATATTGCGGGAGAGGTGATTCGATTCCGCAATAATCGGTTTGAAGATGACGATATGGCTGGACAGGTCATCGGCGACATGGCGAATCCGCAGGTTGGAACGGTGAATCTCATTTCGCTGGATCCACACCCCAATCTGGAGCCGCATCCTTATGTCGAGTGGTTTACGCTCAGAAAGGACCACTATCGTTTCGAGCTGAGCGCTGGTGAGGCGTGGGTGTTATCCGATGAGGAGCGAAAGGCAATTGATGGTGAAAGCCAACGAATTCGAAAGACCTTAGCTGATCACAGGTCTGATCAGCCAAGGTCTCATGACAGTGCCGACTTGGTCTAGCGAGGGGTCAGCTCAAGTTCAGGTTGAGGGTCTGGAAGCTCCGTGGCGTTCACGGCTGCGTCGATCTTCTTTTTGAGCACACTACGGTCTGAATCCTGCTTGGTTTTTCCTTCGCGTACATACTCTGGGACACCGCGGACATCCCAGACCAACCCCATCCACTCAAGCGCCTTGAGACAATAGTAGCTCATGTCGATTTCCCACCAGTAAAAGCCTTGTCTGGTGGAAGCCGGATAGTAGTGATGGTTGTTGTGCCAGCCTTCCCCCATCGTAATCATGGCCAGAAAGAAGTTATTTCGGCTGTCGTCGCCGGTGACATAGCGCTGTGACCCATACACATGGGAGAGGGAATTGATTGTGCAGGTCCCGTGAACCAATGCAACGGTCGAGATGAAAAATCCCCAAATCAGCATCTGAGGCCCATTCGTGCCGAGTTCTGGCGCGTAGGCTTCCAGCAATCGACCGAGACCGAACATCCCAAACCCCGCAATGGTCGGCATTAGAACATCAAACCGGTCGAGAAACCGCAGTTCCGGAAACTTCGCGAAATCAGCAATGCTTTTGAGGCGTGGCGCGTAAAACGTCTGCGACATGATCCAGCCCATATGCGACCAGAGAAATCCTCCCTGGCGCGGGGAATGCACATCCTCCGGTGTATCAGACGCGATGTGGTGATGGCGATGATGGCCGGCCCACCACAAGGGACCACGTTGCGCGCAGGTCCCTCCCAATAGGGCGAAGAGAAACTGGACGGTCCGGGAAGTCTTGAACGTGCGATGTGAGAAGTAGCGATGGTACCAGCCGGTGATGGCAAACATGCGAACGTAATAGAAGGCGACTGCAATAGCCACAGCAGTCCAACTCCAGCCTACCCAGATGACGCCCAGACACATCAGGTGTACGGCAAGGAAGGGAATACTGCGAATCCAGTCTACCTTGGGCGGCCCCTCTACTTTCGTGTGCTCAAGGCCCGCCCAGGAATCAAACCAGCGCAGAACGGAATACCAGGCATCTGGGGCTTTGGTTGAGTGAAGCGATTGCGCGTCGGACATACAATTCTCCTCGTAGGTCGGGGGATCGGCAACGTCACTGTGGTGAGAGACAGGGAGCCGGGGTCCCAATTAAGCTGATTGATCGTCTTGAATAGGTTAGAGAGTCATTATACAGAAGAGCGTCATGAAAGTGAAATCTGATTTTGCGTGGTTTCCGCCGGATTGATTGTACCGGACTGGCGATCGCTGTCTACTTATTTGGACAAGTCTTCAGAGAAAAGTGGACGTGCACGTGTCTGTTTGACAGCGCTCCTCGTGCCTCTCTAAAATACCTCCACTATGAATGAACGATTTCTCAAAGCCTGTCGCCGCGAACCTGTCGATTGCACACCTGTGTGGTTTATGCGCCAGGCCGGACGCTACATGTCCGAGTACCGGACGCTGCGTGCAAAACATTCCATTCTCGAGATGTGTAAGACGCCTGAGTTGGCCGCCCAAGTCACTCTTCAGCCTATCGATCGATTCCCGTTGGATGCGGCAATCATTTTCGCCGACATTCTGCTCCCGTTGGAACCGATGGGGCTCAACCTGGAATTTGCGGAGGGCGAAGGACCTGTCATCCACAATCCGGTTCGAGACCGAGCGGCTGTGGATCGACTGAAAGTCATCGACGGCGATGAACTCGACTATGTGGCCGAAGCGATTCGCCAAACGCGACGGGCTCTGAATGGGCGGGTGCCATTGATCGGCTTTGCCGGTGCGCCGTTCACGCTGGCGAGCTACGCTATTGAGGGCGGAGGGTCCCGCAACTATCTGCATACCAAACAGATGATGTATGGCGATCCCACAGCCTGGCATCGCCTCATGGACAAATTTGTGTCTGTGCTCACTGGATATCTCCGGCGACAGATCAAGGCGGGGGCTCAAGCGATTCAGCTTTTCGATAGTTGGGTCGGTTGTCTCTCGGCCGGTGATTATGCCGAATATGTGAAGCCGCACGTCCAGCGGATTTTCGATGGGCTCAAGCGGGAAGGGGTGCCGATGATTCATTTCGGCACCGGCACGACGGCCATTCTTGGGCAGATGCGCGAGGCAGGTGGCGATGTGATCGGGATCGACTGGCGAGTTCATCTGGACGAGGCCTGGTCGATGGTTGGGCATGATCGCGCCGTCCAGGGCAACCTGGACCCGCTCGTCCTGTTTGCGCCGCTCCACGAAATCGAACGCCGCGTAGAAGATATCTTGCGACGAGCCGGAGGACGTCCCGGGCACATTTTCAACCTCGGTCACGGTATCCTGCCTGCGACACCCGTCGACCATGTCGCTGCCACGATCGATATGGTGCACAAACTTAGTCAACGCTAACGCATTCAATCGATGTGCACAGAGGGCGGCAGCGGCCTCTGAATCGCATGGGACGGTTGTTGAATTCATAAGGACTGGCATGGCGACGACGGAGCATCCCACGGCAATTCTCCTCATGGCGATGGGTGGGCCCGATTGTCTGGAGAACGTTGAGCCGTTTTTGCTCGATGTTCGTGGTGGCCGACCGACGCCCCCTGAGTTGGTCGAAGAGATTCGTGAACGGTACCGAGCCACCGGTGGGAAATCGCCTGCTGTCGGTATTACCCACGAAGTGGCAAAGAAACTCGAACAACAGCTGAATAGTTCGAGGACTGGCCGATACCGAGTGTATGTCGGGTTGCGGCATTGGCATCCTTTTATTAAAGAAACGTACGCCGAGCTGCTGAAGTCTTCACCGGAACAGATCATCGGGGTGTGTATGGCCCCGCAACAGTCCTCACTGAGTACCGGTGCCTATCGGAAGAAGGTCGAAGAGGCTCGTGTTGGGTTGGAGGACGGTACCCCCGTCACGTATCTTAGGAGTTGGAACCAACATCCTAAATTGATTGAGGCTCTGGTTGAGAGCATCCAGCAAGAGCTTCAGAAGTTTCCTGCCGATGTGCGAGCAACCGTGCCGGTACTGTTTACCGCGCATAGTCTGCCAGAACGGATCGTGGCCATGAAGGATCCTTATCCTGACGAAGTCAAAGGCACGGTCGAGGCAGTCACGCAACATTTGGGGAATCGACCGACCTACTTTGCCTATCAAAGTCAGGGGCGATCGAGCGAACCATGGCTGGGACCCACCGTGGAATCGATGTTGGACAACATTCAGCTGGCGGGACACCGGTCTGTGCTGGTGGCGCCTATCGGATTTATCTGCGATCATGTGGAAACGCTTTACGATATCGACATCGAACTCAAACAGTTGGCGTTGAGCAGAGGCCTACACCTTGAGCGCATGCCCATGCTGAACGACTCTCTTCCACTCATCGAGACGTTGCGCGACGTCTTGGCTGCACACGAATCCTCGCTCCCTATTCAGTCGTGACTCGACCGCGTACAGTCGTGATCGTCGGTGGGGGCATTTCTGGCCTGGCCACCGCATTTTCACTCCAAGAGCAGGCGGCAAAGGCCGGTCTGACCCTCCGCTGCACGATCCTTGATTCCGGATCGTCCTGGGGAGGAAAGATCGTCACGCATCGAGTTGGCGAGATTGTGACGGAGACCGGACCGGATTCATTCCTGTCCCAAAAACAGGCCGGTCTGGATCTTTGTACGAAGCTTGGCCTTGCCGATCAGCTCATCAATACCAATCAGACGGGCAAGAAGGCCTGTGTCCTGCACAAAGGTCGCCTTCATGACCTACCTGAGGGCCTGTTGTCATTCGTCCCAAAACAATTGGGGTCGTTCCTTCACAGCGGACTATTGAGCTGGTCGGGGCTGGTTCGGATGGGACTTGAATTTGCCGTTCCACCTGGTTCCTCCAGAGAAGATGAGCCGTTAGCTGCGTTTCTTCGCCGCCGGTTCGGTGTTCAGGCATTTGAGCGAGTACTGGAGCCGCTCATGGCCGGGATCTACGCGGGGGACGCCGAGCACATGAGCCTAAGGGCTACGTTTCCACGGTTCTTCGAGCTTGAACAGCAGTACGGCAGCGTCGTTCGCGGCATGATGGCTGCCAAGAAAGCCGCCTCGTTGGTTTCGACTGCCCAACCAGGGCGTACGATGTTTGTTAGTTTAAAGAATGGCCTCAGCGATTTGGTCACGGCTCTGACGAGTCGATTGACTCAGCAGGGTGTGGAACTTCGAGTAGGGTGCCGAGTCGACGCGCTGAGAGTGAGGTCTCATGAATTAGGACGGTGGATGTACGACCTGATCCTGGAGGATGGATCGGCGCTTTCCGCGGATAGCGTGGTTCTTGCCACACCGGCATATGTCTCAGCGGAACTGGTGCGTCCATTGACACCGATCGCCGGTGGACTATTGGACATGATTCCCTATGCGTCGACTGCTACCATTGCGATGGCGTTTCCACGGACGCTGACGAGCGCCATCGAAGGATTTGGATTTATCATTCCGCGAACAGAGCAACGTGATTTGATTGCCGCAACCTGGACGTCGCTGAAGTGGTCCCATCGCGCTCCGGCGGATCAGCTGTTGGCGCGCTGCTATATCGGTGGCGTAGGCCGGGAAGACATTCTTCAGTTGGATGACGAGACGCTGGTAGCCAAAGTCAGAGAAGAACTCGCGGCGGTATGCGGCATCAGCGTGGAACCAACTTTCACGGAGGTGAATCGATGGTGGAAGGCGATGCCGCAGTACACAGTTGGTCACCTGGATCGATTGGCTCAGCTCGATGCAGCAGTGAGTCGCTATTCCGGGTTGATTCTCACAGGGGCCGGCTATCGCGGGGTTGGCATTCCAGACTGTATCCGTGATGGGGCGTTGGCGGCCGAACGCGTTGTGCAGGATCTTGTAGGTGGCAAGAGTCTATCTGGGCGATCCGCTATTAGTGAGGGTTCATGAGGAGGGGGAGAAAGGGAGAAACGGTCTCTCTTTGCAGTCGATCGAGGGCCTTTATGGAAGGATAATGGCCTGCTCAGGATACCCAAGTCCCTTCAGCGTTGTTTCCAGAGCATCGACCATCGGAGGGGGGCCGCAGAGGAAGATACAGGTGGCGGTATCGGCAGCAGGAAGGTGGTGTTGCAGAATTTCTGGTGTAACCCGTCCTATGCTGCCGGACCATTCAGGAGGGGGCTGCTCCAAGACGTGATGGCAATGAAAGTTGGGATGTTCTTGGACGTTTCGTTCCCACTCGTGTCGGAAGATGATGTCCGCTTCTGTTTTATTGGCAACGATCAGAAATAGCTCCGCATCGATGTTCTTGGTCAGAATCCAACGAATGATGGAGATCATCGGCGTAATGCCGGTGCCGCCGGCGACGAATCCTACGCGTGTGGCCATGCCATCCACCCAATGACCGCCAGTGTTCGGCCCGCTCATCAACACCGTCTCGCCGATCTGCTGATCATGAAGGTACTTGGAGACTGAACCAGCCTCATAGCGCTTGACCGTCAGGTCGAAGAATCCCGTCGTACCGGGCAGCGACGATGGTGTATAGGCCCGCTTCACTTGCTTGCCGTTGATCGTCGCATGGACGTACAGAAAGTCACCGGGCAACATGTCCAGCGTAGCGTCGGCTGGCAGCTCGAAACGGAAGGTCTTTGTATCGTGGGTATCGGTCTCGATGTGGGTCAGCTTGTACGGGCTAGGTGTTTTCGATTTGAGGCGTGTGATGGCATTCATAGTGACGCGCATCATATCGAGGTCAGATGGAGCGGTGCAACTGAACTCTTCCCGATACTTCCGCCTGCGCCTCTTGCATTTCTCGCTCATCTCGCCCCATACTTTCAATTCATGACATCTCCTCACTCGGGTCACTCAACACCCCTCAGGACACCGACGGCCAGATACTCGGGCATATGCCGGTGATCGACCGTCGTCCGATTCCAGAAGAACCGCGAGTTCATGCGATCTTTCAGATCTTCGCCGCGCGTGCAGAAGCCGAGAAGTGGAAAGTTTCGGGTGAACATGGTGCGGCGAAGCTGCTGGGCATCAATGCTTCTACCCTTTCCTCCCGTATGAGAGCGCTCAAGATTCTAAAACCTGCGGGGCACTTACCTCGGTGGAGACAGTCCGTTTCAGACAACGATGCAGGCGATTGTGGTGACAGCACGGGCAAAAGAAAGATACGGTGGGTAAATTTGAACGCTCGGAAGCAGAGAAAGGAGGACCCATGTACCTAGGAATATCTCGTCAACAGATAGCTTGCGCCGTGCTGACACTTTTCCTTGTGCCTACAGCGGGGTATGCGATGTCAGGCATGGAGATGCCGCATGGCGGACACGGAACATCAACGTCCTCTCTATCGAAGAGTCTAGGCGAACCCCTCAATACCTCAGAATCCGAAATCGAGATTACGTATAGTGCTGACGGAAATACCGCCATCTTCGTCTCCGGCCGCCAAGGGAGCGTCCCGTCACCCGGTGTTCCCTACAATTTAGACATCTGGATAGCTCATAAGGTAAATGGCACATGGCAAAGCCCGATTCATCTGGGACCAGGCATCGATCCCACGGTGGGGCCGAACATCAATACATCGGCATGGGAGCTGGAACCGAGCTTCTCGGATGACGGCAATGTCATTTATTTTACGCGATACGAGCAGCCGGGCAATCTCTCTACCGGTGACCTGTATGTGACGCAGAAAATCAACGGGGTCTGGCAACCGGCCAAGAATTGGAACGATGTCCCCGAACTGCCGCACCTCAATACGCCGACCGGCGAGGAACACTGCCCGATCATTGCGTCCGACAGTCTGATCTATTTCAACTACCAGCAGCCCGGAGTGACACAAGACAGCGACGTCTGGAAAGTTGAAAAGAAAGACGGTGTGTGGCAGAAGCCTGAGAGTCTAGGGCCACGCCTCAATTCGCCCTATCGGGACCATATGCACTGGACCGGCCTGTCGAAGGACGGGAAGAGTCTCATTATCACCAGTACGCGCCCGGACATGGGCTCGCGGGGCGGACATGATATGTGGATTTCCTACCAGAATCCCAATGGCGAATGGCAAGAGCCATTGAACCTCGGTGATACGATCAATACGGCCGGCGAAGATATGTGTTGGATCTTTACCCCGGATGGTAAGACGTTCACGGGTAGTTGGGGCCCTCGTGATTCCTACAACCACGACTTGATGTGGGTAAAGAAAGATGATGTTCCGCTGTTGAAAAACTTTGAGCCGATCGGACCACCGCCGAATCTGCTCGCCACCAGCAAAAAGAAATTCAACGATATAAAATAATTGGCGGACGCTGGAAGGCACCCATAGTAGGACAGGTCAACGGGTGCGCATTAGTGGATTCGAAGCGTAGCGGATTGGTGATGACGACTTGATCGCCGAATCACTCGGCAGCTTCGACGCTGCTGACCTTGAACGTCAAATCGAGCATGGAGTAGATTGCAAGTGACCCACCGGGCTTGACGTTCTGTTTCCCGGCGAGGTGAATGATGTGGTCTACGACCATAGGGTAGTCAGATTACTTCAGTTTTGCTGTTTGAGGTGTTTTGCCTGTTCTGGTGCTTTCGGATTGGGATTAGTATGAGGGTGCACTGCTAGTTTCGCGAGAACCGGCTGAGCTGCTGTAATCCTGTGTTCGACAGCCCGGGTCAACCACCGGCGAGCCTCATCCGTACTTCTTGTGACTCCGCGCCCGTAGGCGTACATCACCCCGAGAACGTACATCGCTTGTCCATTGCCGGTCTCCGCCAGGTGGTGGAGACCGGGAGAAGCTTTCTTGTACCAACTGACTGATTCTGGGGTCTGTCGCCCGCCATGCTGTGCATAATAACGTCCGAGACGATACTGGGCAAAGGCATCGCCCTGTTCCGCCAGGCGAGCGTCGATGTCTGACTCTTGAACAGGTCTTGAGGTCGATGAGCTTACTGTCGATTGTTTGTTAGCTGATGATGCAATATTGAGGTCAATGGGATGGTTGATTAGCTCGGAGGACTTGGGTGTTGAGTTTTGACTCTGATGGAGTTGTGGCGTGAGTCGATCGGCTACGTGAACATCGCGATTCTGGATATGTGCTGGTGTGGAGGCCGGCATATGTGATGCTATGTTTTCGTTAGTTGGAGATACCGCGCTGTGGTCAGCTGGGCGGTTGGCCGGCTCGGAGGATTGAGGCGTTAAGTCTTGGCTGTGTGTGCTGTGGGGCGTGTGCTGATCAGGATCAAGGGGAGGGGAAGGTGGAGGATTGTTAGATTCAGCCAGGCCTTCAGCCTGTGAGAGGGGCGTCAGGCTGAAGGCGTTCTGATTTGGTAACGGTTCCGTTGCTGATTGCGGTTGGCCACATTTTTCAGCCAGGCCATTCGAGCCTTCCTGTGCGACGCCTGGTTGACAGTTCGCCCTGTCGTCGGAGACCAGAGGCCATACGCCTAGTGTCGACGCACCCCAGACGAGCGCGACGATGAACAACGCACAAAGGAGCAGTCGGCGCCTCAAGATCGTGCGATCGCTGGGTGGCACTAGAACGAGTCCAGGATAGCCTTTCTTGGCCATGCCTTCTCCCGAGGGAATCCTTGGTCGGAGTATATCAGTGTGTCGGAACGCTGTCTCGCGCACTCTGGCAGGATGCTGAAAAAGTCCGCCAGCTTCGTTCTCGCATCGCTCAGAGGCTCAACGTACCGAAGCGTACGCCTCGCCTCTTCATTCGCTGCGGCCTTGCTGGACGTGCCTTTTTGAGCATCCTGCGTGACGCGTTTGTATCGTTTCGCTGTCCCCTCTATAGATAGCCTCTTGTCCTCTCTAACTTCAAGCTCTTATAGTACAGACGAGAGTGGGTGTCATTGCCACCGAGGAAAGCGAGAGAATCATGCCGTCAACTGATAACCCCTTTGCCATCGTAGACATCAACGGTCCGTTTCGTGAGCCGCGAGAGCAGGTCTTTTCCTACGACTATTCGATTCAACGATCCACCTGGGCGACGCCACATGGCGTACGCGTGAAGGTCTCAATACCGGATGAACTGGAGGTGCTGAAGCGTCGTCTCGTCGGAATGGCTGTCGGCTCGCCCGGCCAGCAATTGATGATGAGCAACATCCTCTCCAAAACGATTGCCGGCTGGAAGATGCAGGTGGCTGACGGGGAAGGCATGTTGACGGAACGACGTGACATGCTGCTGGAGCCATTTATCGGGCCACTGGCCCATCTGTTCCCGAAGGTCGAGGCGTTGTTTACTGCGGATCAATCGGCTGTCCGGGAAGAAGTGAGGAGACGCATCGGGATCTGACACTTTGAGGGAAAGGGTACCGACCCGAATGGCGCTTACTTAAGCTTCTTAAGATGGCCATAGTTCCGGATATCCTCTCTGGCGACCGCACGGGGTTTGATGAGGAGCGGATAGGGTTTTGGTCGTCGCTTAATGGCTCGGGGTTCAATACGGCCAGCCCGGTTGCCTACGCGCTGTTGAGAGATCAGGACCAACAAGCCATGTGGCAGCTCATCCTGCTGGATACCAGCACCATAATGCGTCCACGCGTTCCAGAGTTGCAGGGTATGTTTGAAGCTCAGCTGGCGCGGTAGCCAGTTGGTGAGCAGTGCGGCCTGAGCCATCATCATCCGAAGCAGATTGTAGGCTAACAGATGGACCCAGATCTCCTTGATGGCCATGGTTGGGGTCTGACAACTCAACTGCTCCATGCCTAAGGTGCTCTTGATGTTGCGCAGATCGAGCTCGACATGCCATCGGCTT